>NZ_JBALOP010000020.1:0-101952 GCF_036962685.1 Bacillus sp. JJ1566
ACTGATTATTTCTAACACCCAGCAAACGCAGTGCGGTAGTGTTTTATTAAAAAAGTCTCGAATTTTATTGTCTACTTTCTTGACAGAAGACCAAATCCTCCATTTTTACGTATTTCAAGTCACTAGGCGGACGGAATCTCTCCTTCTATTTTAGCTTTTTTTATCATAATTTGTAATTAAGCGGAACTTTTCCGTCTACTTATCAGCGCTGATGCTCACCTGAACCCCCACCAATAGAAGTTAATTAAAACTTCGCAGATACCACGATAAATAAAAAAGACGTATGCAAATTCATACGTCTTTTAAATAGAAAGTCCCCGTACTTTTTTATCAACCTTCTAATAATAGGTCTTCTGGATCTTCTAATAGTTCTTTTACTTTTACAAGGAATCCTACAGCATCCTTACCATCGATAATTCTGTGGTCATAGGATAATGCCACATACATCATTGGACGTACTTCAACAGTATCATTATTATCAACAACAACAGGACGTCTTTGGATTTTGTGCATTCCTAAAATACCAACCTGAGGTGCGTTAATAATTGGTGTTGAATTTAGCGAACCGAATGTACCACCGTTTGTGATTGTGAAAGTACCACCTTGTAGGTCATTTAAACCTAATTGGTTGTTTCTTGCCTTTTCAGCTAGGCGGCCAATTTCAGCTTCGATACCGGCAAAGCTTAATGTGTCGGCATTACGTACAACTGGTACAACTAATCCTTCTTCTGCTGATACGGCAATGCCGATATCGTAGAACTTTTTAAGAACAATTTCATTTCCTTGAATTTCAGCATTTACGAATGGATATGCTTTCAATGCTCCGATAACAGCCTTTGTAAAGAAAGACATGAAGCCAAGTTTCACACCATGCTTTTTGAAGAAAGCATCTTTACGACGAGCTCGTACATCCATAACAGCTGTCATATCTACTTCGTTAAATGTTGTCAGCATTGCAGCTGTGTGCTGTGCTTCAACAAGACGTTTTGCGATTGTTTGACGACGTCTAGACATTTTAATACGTTCTACACGTGGGTCATCATTTAATACCGGTGCTGCTGCAGGTTGTTTTGCTGCAGGAGCCGGCGTTGGAGCCGCTTGTGCTTGCTTATAAGCTTCTACTCCTTCAACACGTACGCGTCCAAGTGGATCTTTGTATGGAACCTCGTTTAAGTCGATACCAAGCTCTCTCGCTCTTTTTCTAGCCGCAGGTGAAGCAATTGCTTGCTTGCCTTTTTCTTCTGCAGCTTGTTCGGCCGCAACTGGCTCTTGTTTTGCTTCAGGTGCTGCCGCTTTTGGCTCTTCCGCTGGTGCAGCTTCAGGAGCCGGTGCTGCCACGCTTGATTCTGAACCATTTTCATCAAGCTTTGCGATAATTTGACCTACTTCAACATTATCACCAGGTTGAAATAAGAATTCTTTAATAACCCCAGTATGTTCACTGTTAATTTCAACGTTTACTTTGTCTGTTTCTAGTTCAGCGATTGACTCACCCTTGTTAACGAGTTCGCCTTCTTTTTTTAACCATTCTACAATTGTTCCTTCTGTAATGGACTCAGCTAGTTCTGGTACTTTAATTTCGATCATTGCTGATTCTCTCCTTTTTCTGTAAGCAGTGCATCCTGCATAATCCAAGCTTGTTCTTGTTTATGAATATCAGGGTCTCCCGTAGCTGGACTTGAACGCTTCGGTCTACCAACATAATCTAATTTAATATTTTCAGATAAAATGTCCATTAATACCGGTTGTAGAGCTGGCCATCCACCCATGTTCTTAGGCTCTTCTTGAACCCAAACAACCTCTTTAAGGTTTGGATACTGACTAACCAATTCTTCTAGCTCTTTCTTAGGGAATGGATACATTTGTTCCACTCTTGCAATATGCAAGCTTTCTGATTGCTCAGCAGGTAAATTAGCCGCTTCAGTCGCAAGGTCAATTGCTACTTTACCAGTACAAAGTATTAAGCGAGTTACTTTGTCTTTCTCCGTTCCCATTCCAGGCTGCTCAAGTAATGGCTTGAAGCTGCCATTTGTTAAATCAGCTAGTGATGATGCTGTTTGTGGGTGACGAAGTAGACTCTTTGGAGTCATTAAAATCAATGGTCTTGCTTCATCAGTTGAAGTAAGCATTGATTGTCTTCTTAATAAATGGAAGTATTGTGAAGCGCTTGTTACGTTCGCAACAATCCAGTTATTTTCCCCTGCTGCATTTAAGAAACGTTCCACTCTACCACTTGAGTGCTCTGGACCTTGTCCTTCATATCCGTGTGGTAAAAGCATCACAAGACCTGATTTTTGTCCCCATTTCGCATGACCTGAAGAAATGAATTGGTCAATTATCGGTTGTGCAACGTTCACAAAGTCACCAAACTGTGCTTCCCAAAGGACAAGAGCATTCTCGTCTTGAACACTATAACCGTATTCAAATCCAAGAACAGCAGATTCAGATAATGGGCTGTTATAGATTGAAAATGAAGCTTTAGCTTCTGGAATATTGTGTAATGGGACATATTTTTCATTAGTTTCATAGTCATTTAATGCAACATGACGATGAGCAAATGTACCTCTTTCACTATCCTGACCAGTTAAGCGAACTGTTTTTCCTTCTGCAAGAACGGATCCGAATGCGAGTGTTTCAGCCAATGCCCAGTCAATTTTATTTTCTTCATCCAATGCCGTTTCACGGCGTTTTAAAATACGCTCAAGCTTTGGATAAACAGTTAAAGATTGTGGCCATTGTAATAACCCCTTATTCATGCTGCGTAAAAGGTCCTCAGGGACTGTAGTATCGAATTCTGGAATTGCGGATAGGGCTTTCGGCTTTTTCGGCTTCACACGCTCTTCATTTTCTACAAAATCATCAAAAATAGATTGAAGACTTTGCATAAATTCTTCACGTTTAGCAGTAAGCTCTTCAGCTGTCATAACGTTCTCAGCAACTAGCTGATTCCCATATTTATCTGCAATAACAGGATGATTTGCAACCTTCTTGTATAATAATGGCTGTGTTACGCTTGGGTCATCCATTTCGTTGTGACCAAAACGTCTGTAGCCGACTAAGTCAATTAAGATATCTTTTTCAAAACGCTTACGGTACTCATACGCAAAGTGAATCGCAGCAATACAAGCCTCTGGATCGTCTGCATTGACACGTACGATAGGAATTTCATACCCTTTCGCAAGGTCACTCGAAAAACGAGTTGAACGAGAATCTGTATTATTTGTTGTAAATCCTACCATGTTGTTCGCAATTATGTGAACAGTTCCACCAGTTTGGTAGCCTTTTAATCTGCTTAGGTTTAATGATTCAGCTACTACACCCTCACCAGGGAATGCAGCGTCACCATGGATAAGGACACTAATGGCACTTTGCTTATCTTGAACAGGGTAACCAGCTTTTCTAGTGTTATCCTGTGCTGCACGAGTAATCCCTAACACAACTGGATTTACGAACTCCAAGTGACTTGGATTGTTTGCTAGATTGATATGAGTTACATGCTCCTTAGGGCCCTTGAATCTACGATCAGCTCCTAAGTGATACTTCACATCTCCGGACCAACCATAGTTAATTCCTCTAGAACCTTCAGATGGTATTAAATCTTTGTTTGGTGAATGGTGGAACTCAGAGAAAATCAATTCATATGGCTTTTGAAGAACATGTGCCAACACATTTAAACGGCCGCGGTGAGCCATACCGATCATGATATTATCGGTGCCATCACTACTGCCTTCTTGAATTAAACGTTCAAGCATTGGTACGAGCATATCCAATCCTTCGATTGAGAAACGCTTTTGACCAACGAATGTTTTGTGTAAGAATTTCTCAAAGCCGTCCACATTCATGAGACGCTCTGCAAGTTGTTTCTTTTCATCAGCGGTAAGCTTTAAGCCAACTCCATTGATTTCTACCTGCTGTCTTAACCATTCTCTTTCATCCTCAGTATCAACATGTCCAAATTCATAAGCAATGGTTTGCGTATAAACAGCTTTTAAATGCTCATAGGCATCCCAACCAGTTTGAACTGTTGGGGGAGCTTCCTCCCAGATATATGTTGCTGGAATGTCCATTAAATCTTGTTTCGTGAGATTATAGTAATCAGGCTCTAAAAAGCTTGTATCTGGCTTCGGCCTAGTGCGAAGCGGATAGATATTAGCTGCTAAATGCCCGTATGCACGAATGTTTTTGATTAATTTACTTCCTGATGTGATGGTCTTGATTGTTTTCGGTGAGATACCCCCACTTACTAGCTCTGCCGTTGCTGCTTGCTCATCTGCCGGCGGTGGTCCAAGCTCTTCGAAAAGCGCTTTCACAGATGCGTCCACTGAACTTGGATCATTCTTGTATTTTTCATACATGTCAAAGACATATCCCATGTTTGGACCATAGAATGACTCCCACACATTTTTCCTAAGTTGATTATCCATTTTGTTATTAGCCTCCATATTACATGTTGTAATATTTACATAGACAAGTTGTGTTTCATAGAATTCTGACATCTACCCCATACTATACCCTATTTCCAGTTATTTTCTAGTAAAATGCTTACATTGGCATTTTTTAAAAAATGCCGAAAAAATAGGCAAAATAAGAGTCATTATATAGTCATAATTCTGATTAAATATGTTATTCTTATCTTATAGTTGAAAACAGAAAGTTTCCTTGATTTAAATCAAGTTTTCAAAGGAAACTTTTCGAGCAGTAAGATTAAAGACTAAACACGCCAAGGCGCATTTGATTCTAAGAAAATAATATGATTTTAAAATAACATAAAGTGAAGTCTCTATTGTAGTACAACATTCCACTTGAAGTAAAGGTACCGTTAGGAAAGTGTATAATCACTTACACTTTTGCAAACCAAAAATCCGTTTAGACTTCGGCTAGGTAGGTAAACTAAAGTACAACAAGAGTCCACATTTTATGGGCATTCTGAAAGGAGAAAAAGTGTTCTGTATGATTCGCAGTCCACATGATCCAAGCTATATTCGTCTAGTTCCTATTTTTCAAGGTTTAAATGAGAAGGAAATGAATCTTTTACAAAAGGTCGTTCAAATTCGCGATTACCGTAAAGGGGATGTCATTTTTAGAGAAGGTGATCCTTCCGACACTCTGTATATCATCGGTGAGGGTATTATTAAAATTACAAAAGTAGCAGAAGACGGAAAGGAACAAATTGTTCGCCTCCTATTCCCTGATGACTTTTTTGGTCAATCCGCCATGCTTCAATCGGAAAACCATTATGCAAATGCGGTTGCGATTAACGATACTGTTATCTATACCATTCAGAAACAAGACTTTTTTAATATATTGGAGCGCAATCATAAAATGGCGCTACGCTTCATGCGTGCATTAAACGAGAGAATTTATCAAGCTGACGAATGGATGAGTTTACTAAGCTTAATGGAAGTCGAACAAAGGTTAGCAAGTGTACTCCTCTTGTTCAATAACCGAGTTCGTTCCATGGATGGGCGCTTTACGCTGCCTATTACAAAAAAGGTTTTGGCATCTTTGATTGGCACAACACCTGAAACCATCAGCCGAAAGTTTGTCAAATTTATTTCTGAAAGACTAATCGAGGTAAATGGTCAAAGGGATATTCACATTCTCGATCTTAAAGGCTTAAAAAAGAAGGCCAAAACATTGTAAAGTTGTAAACCCACATTAAGAATGTGGGTTTTTTGTTTTAAAAAACACAAACGCCCAACCATCCTCGGTCGGGCGTTTCAATTATCAAAATGACACATATTGAAGTGGATTCACTGCGTTTGAATGTCCACCACTGTATTGGGTTGGGCTATATGGTCCGTCATAGATTTCAAAATGAAGATGCGGGCCTGTTGAGTCACCTGTATTTCCCATGTATCCAATCAATTGACCTTGTTCCACTCGGTCATACTGGCTAACAAACCGTTGATCTAAATGCGCATAAACGGTTGTCATTTGACGTCCATTGATATAGTGAGTAATCATTATGACATTCCCGTAGCTGCTTTCTAGACGAGAACGTGTCACAGTACCACTAGCCGCCGCATAAATTGGTACATTTCCTACACGACCGCCTTTTCCGATATCAATTCCGAAGTGCATTCTTCCCCAACGCATTCCAAAACCAGATGTTAAACGACCTGTTGTTGGGTTTATAAATGCCCCGTTATTCACAACTGGCGGTGGTGCTTCAGGTAGAGAAGGCGGTGTTCTTCCTTCTTCTTCTGCCTTTTTACGTTCTTCTTCAGCTTTTCTTCGCTGCTCCTCAAGCTCTTTTTGCCTTTGGTTCCACGCATTGATTTCCATCTGAATTGCCTTTTCCTGTGCGGCTAATAACTCTCCGACATCTTCCAGTGCATGGAGCTCTTCATGCATCTTTTGCTCCTCGGCCTCCAGCTTTTTCATTACTTTATTTTGCTCTTGAATTTGAGCTTGCAGCTGGACTTCTAACCGATCTAGTTCCTTGAGCTGTTCCTCCTGCTGTACAAGTAAGGTTTTAACCTTTTCTTTATTTTCTTCAAGTTTTTTAATGTCTGCTTCATGCTCTTTCATAATTTCACGGTCAGCTTGTACAAATGTTGAAACTGCGCTAATCCGGTTGATAAAATCATTAAAGCTTTTCGCACCAAGCAACACATCTACATAGCTAACCACTCCACCGCTTTGCTGGAGGCTGCGCATCCGCTCCTTAATCAGCTCATCCCGCTTTTGGATCCGTTCCTCTAGCACCTTCATTTCTGCTTCGAGGCGCACAATTTCATCTTTTGTTTCTTGGATTTTTGCTTTTGTGCCATCAATTTTACTGCGCGTTTCAGCTACCGCAGTATCAAGTCGTTGAATTTCCTGTTCCACACCGACTTTTTGTTGTTTAATTTCACCGATCGCGTCTTCTTTTTGGGTGATTTCAGACTCTAGCTCTGACTTTTTTTCCTGAACTTCTTTCTTTTCGCTTTCTAGCTTTTCATTTTCCTGAATCGCTAACGCAGTATTAGGCATAGCTGTCAATAAACTACCGATTCCTATTGATATAACTACTCCAATCATTAGAAGTTTTCGCTTCAATGAAAAAGCATCCCCCTTCTACCAACCTAGCAATCTATCATTTAAAAGGGTCAGAAAAATATTCATCTATCCCCACAAATATCATATTTTGCTATATATTCTCATGTTTTGTATTATAACATAAAAATTTGTCTTAAAACCTCAAAGTAATATTACAATTTCATTTCATAATCTATTGAAAATACTGGGTTTCGCAAAGATTTTTCGACAAATCTTAAGGCTGTGAAAACTAAAACTCACTTGTCGAATTATAGCACAAAAAAACCCACCTAAATAGGTGAGTTTAATTTCCTGCTCTTACAGTTTTATTTCAAACGCTTGCCTGAGCGTAAAATGGATCTTTCCACTAATACATTCATCGCGTCAATACTATGCTTTGAGGCTTCATCACTTAATTTTATGCAGGATAATTCCGTACAAGCTAGAATGACCATTTTACAATTCTCGTTTTCAACAAGATGCTTGATTAACTCTTCAAGCTCACTAGGATCAATATCGAGGTCACTTTTGACATTGTTATAAATAATATCCATGACCTTTTCTTGTAAGCTATCATCCGGTGCAAAAAGCTCAAGCTGATATTTCTTACAAACATCCGCATAGATTCCACTGCGTATCGTTCCGTTTGTTGCAAGAATACCAATTTTTGCGCCTTCCCCATACATTTCATGGATATCCTTAATCGTTTCTTCCACCATGTTGATAATTGGGATTTTTGTCATTTTTTGCAGCTCATCGTAAAAATAATGAGATGTGTTACAAGGAATGGCAATATTTGCGACCCCTGCCGCTTCTAGCAGCTTGAAATCATTTTTAACAGCATCTAAAAACGTTTCACCTGTATTTGTAAGGATTGCATGGGTTCGATCCGGAAGGGTTGCATGATTAAGAATGACCATATTGAGATGGTCTTGGTCCTTATGAGCCTCTGTACGGTTGACGATTTTATCAAAGAAAACAGAGGTTGCCTTTGGGCCCATGCCACCGATAATACCTAATGTTTTTTGTTCCATTTTTACACCTACTTAACTGTCATTGCATGACTCCCTAAATCCTCATAGCTAGCAAAAAATGTATCTGCATCATATGTGATTTGTCCCTGCAATGGATCCATCACGTGCACCTTATCCCCTACATAACCATTTAGGACAACTGAATGTAAGTTTGTTGGCGCATTGAACTCCGTATTAGTATCGTGAATATTCCAGGAATAATCCACTTTCTTCTTACTTAAGTCTAAGGTTACCCAAATCACTACTGGATTCCCCTCTTCAAGCTCCATCATGATTTCCTCGCGAGAACTCCCGCTTAAGTCTACAGGCTCTAATTCAGTTCCCACCGAATCTATATACGTTTTTGCCGCTTGTACGATAGGAGGTGCATAGGTAAAGAATCCACTCCATTGTCGTGGGTTTCCAGCATATGCCTTATGTGGGTCTGGCCCATATAAAACATTGTTGATTGTTTTAAAGGGCTCCTTCGGCAAATAATTGTCGGCCATATCCAATTTGGAAACATGAAACCCATGAAAATTTAAGATCGAGGTTAACGATGTAATTTCACAGCCATTTGGCAGCTCCGGCAACTGGAGTACCTTTTCAACTGGAATAAACACTTCAATTTTACCGTTAGATACTTCACGATATGGATTGGTTTCCTGGGCATACACAGTTGTGAGCCCAGGAAATGCTCCATCTCCAGATAATACGCTTCTAGCGATTCCCTTAACGGTTTCAACATTCACTAATAAATAAATGACACATATGAGGTTCAAAAATAATAGACCTGTTACTATTTTTTTCACTTCTATCTGCCCCTTTTACTCAAGCACATTTACTCTGTTAAACAATCACTAGAAACCATGTATATGTGAAAAAACAAATTTTATAACTCGATGAAGAATTTCTTATACCATACAAGGAATACATAGATTGTATAGATGTTTCTGGCATAGTTATGTCTTCCGTGATAATGGTCATCAAGGTATTTCATAAGCTCTTCTGTATGGAAGAATTCTTTTGCAAGATCGGATTCGAACATCTCTTTAACGATGTTATAATATTTCTCTTCACGAAGCCAATGTCTCATTGGAACTGGGAATCCAACTTTTTCACGTTTTGCCCATTCCTCTGGTAGTACCTTTTTAGATGCTGCGCGAAGAGCATATTTTGTATCAATGTCATTCACTCGTAAATCACTCGGGATATTCGAAGCCATTTCCATGACTTCTTTATCTAAGAATGGTACCCGTAATTCAATGGAGTGAGCCATACTCATTTTGTCTGCTTTTAAAAGGATATCTCCTGGCAACCAAAGCTTCAGGTCAAGATACTGCATTTTTGTTACATCATCTTTCCCTTTAACCTTATCATACACTTTTTTCGTAATACTTTGTACAGAAGGGCCTGTTTGATATTCACCTTTTAAGACTTTGCGAGCATCATCTTCTTCAAATATCCTCGCTTGACCGATGAATTTTTCCTCTACCGGCTGGCCACCCTTTATTAGGAAGTTCGTGATTTTATTTTTTGGTAGCGCAGCGCTGATTCCGGAAAGTGCACGACGGATCCCAAATGGAATCTTTTCGTATTTTTCTAGCTTTCCAGACTTTTGGTACCATACATATCCACCAAAGATTTCATCCGCTCCTTCACCAGAAAGAACAACCGTTACATGTTCACTTGCTAATTTCGATAAAAAGTACAGCGGAACCGATGATAGGTTAGATTGAGGCTCATCCATGTGATATTGGATTGTAGGCAACATGTCAAACGCCTGATCTGCCGTCATTAGTTCTTTATAGTTTTCAATTTCAAGGATATCAGATAAATCCTTGGCTAAATTTGTTTCATTGAAGATTCCCTCATGATCCTGGAATCCTACAGAAAATGTTTTATTTGGCATTAATAAAGCCGTGATATAACTAGAGTCAACCCCACCTGAAAGGAAGGAACCAACCTTCACATCACTGATTTTATGGTAATTAACAGATTCCTTTAAGGTATTGTTAATTTCTTCAATATAGTGGTCAAGCCCTTTATCCTCTGCATTAAAATCAATATCCCAATAAGGCTTGATTTCGATGTTTCCCTTTTTGTAGAGCATGTAATGCCCAGGCTTTAACTTATAAACACCTTTGAAAAATGTCTCGTCAAGCACTGAATATTGGAAGGTTAAATAAGGCTTGATCGCGTCTTTATTTAACTCTTTCTTAAATGCAGGCTGTTTTAAGAATGACTTGATTTCAGAGCCGAAGATAAGCGAGTTGTCCGTTGTATTTTGCGTATAGTACAAAGGCTTAATCCCAAAGAAATCACGTGCAAAAAACATGGATTCATTGTTTTTGTCCCAAATTGCGAACGCAAACATCCCGCGAACCTTTTGTAACAGGTCTACACCATATTCCTCATACGCATGGACGACAACTTCACTGTCAGAATCACATTTAAAAATATGACCTTTTTCAATAAGGTCTTCGCGAAGCTCTTGATAATTGTAGATTTCACCATTGAACACTAAAACACAGCTGCCATCTTCATTAAGCATGGGCTGATTTCCTTCTTCAGATAAATCAATGATACTTAGGCGGCGAAAGCCTAATGTTGCATGATCGTCTGAAAAATAGTTCCCACTATCAGGACCTCTATGAATGATAGTGTCCATCATATCATTTATTACTTTTACTTTATCTATTTCAAGTTTTGAGTCAGCAAAACCAACGAAGCCACACATAGTTTAATCACCTTTTTATTTTTATAAATTTTCTAGTTGATTGTAGTTTGAGTTTGTTTTTGCGTTCATTCGCAAGTAGTTCGTTCACAATCTCTTTTTCATTAAATGGAATTTCCTTATCGCCAATTACTTGTGCAGTTTCATGGCCTTTTCCTGCTAGGAGGATAACATCCCCATCTTGACTGTTTTCTATTGCATATTTAATCGCTTCTCGACGATCAATTTCAACATGATACTGTCCATTAACCTCATTCATGGATTCTACGATTTCTTTGACAATTAGATTTGGATCCTGCTCTTTCGGATTATCAGAGGTCACAATCGATAAGTCTGCATAAGTGGCTGCAACTTTTCCCATCGCTCTTCTTTTAGCAATCCCATCTTTTCCTGGCGCTGCATATACACCAAAGACCACAATTAGTCTTCCTTTAGTAAAAGGCCTTAAGGTCGAGAGTGCTTTTTCTAAACCATCCTCTGTATGGGCAAAGTCTACGACAACCTTTCTACCTTTATCTTGGTAGATGACCTCAAGCCTTCCTTTTATGCCTTTTACAGCATCTATTCCTTCTTTAATATCTTCCAAAGAAATATGATTGGTGTATGCACAAGCGATAGCTGCTAAACTATTATACACATAAATGACACCTGGTATATTTACTTTTATTTCCACTGAACCAGTTGGTGTATTTAATTGAAAAGTGCTATAGTCAGCATAAAAATGAAGATCTGTTGGATATACATCTGCCTTCTGATTGATACCATAAGTAACGATTGCTTTATTTGAATCCTTTACCTTTTCGATTAGTCTTCTTCCATATGGATCGTCTACATTTATGATTAATTGATCCTGGGCTAAATCAAAAAGCTTAGCCTTTGCAAGAAAATACTCTTCCATGTTTTTATGAAGCTCTAAGTGATCAGGTGTTAAATTCGTAAAGATTGCCGTATTAAAATTGCAATAGGCCACACGGTTTAAGTCTAAAGCATGGGACGAAACCTCCATGATGCAATCATCAATACCTTCATCAACCATCTTTGTGAAAGTCTCCTGCAAATGCAAGGATTCAGGAGTCGTATTTTTAGTTTCAAAATGCCTATTGTTTATTATAGTACCCATTGTTCCTATCAGACCAATGGATTTTTCTGCCTGTTCGAAGATAGATTTAACAAAATAGGTTGTAGATGTTTTACCATTGGTCCCCGTAATCCCAATCAGATTTAACTTTTCAGTAGGATTATCATAAAAGTTTGCAGAAACTCTTGCTAACGCTAATCTTGTATCCGAAACCTTGATGATTGTCACATAGTCCTCAACCCATATATCTCTTTCAACCATAATGACAGATGCACCTTTTTTAATGGCATTTTCAATATAGTCATGACCATCAACTGTGAATCCAGATATTGCTACAAAAACACCGTTCGTTGTTACTTCCCTTGAATCAAAAGCGATGGAGGTTACATCTACATCAAGACTTCCCTTTATTTCGGTATAATCTAGATTACTTAAAATTGATTTTAATTGCATGGTTATCCACTCCAATAAATGACCTTAACTTAGCAAGGATGTTCAAAAAGTCGTCCGAAAATGACACATCGAATTTCGGCGTTGGCTTGCTTCTCCGTTCCTCACGTATTAACTGCATACGTTCCGGTACTCAAAGCTGCGCCGCCTTGAAATTCTTGGTCCTTTTCACCCTCCTTTTGAACACATACTGTTCGCATTATTTCTTCATTTTATTTAGTAGCTTTTTGGTAATTATACCCGCATATGAAAACGCAGGCTTCGGATCTTTCCAGTCCCAAATCGCATATGCTTTTGGTTTAAAGAAGGACTTTATTACCTGTGCCTTCGTTAATTGACCCGTTTTTAAATAACCCTTTATTGCGTAAAAGTCTTCATACGCATACCAAAAGACCAGATTCGTGTCGTGTTCAATTGCCTTAGGCGGCAATGGATTACCCGTTAGTTCACGATATGTGATGTATGGGAAGTTAAGCCCTGCCTTGTATAACATACTGTTCAAGTTTGTGATTCTAACATTCAATTCAATTAAGTAATACTTACCCGTTTCTTCATCTTTTTTAAATTCAATTTCGACAAAGCCTTTGAACCCAATTGCTTCTAGAAACTTGGAACCAATTTCATAAAGCTCTGGTACATATTTCTGTCCAGTATACACAGATGCACCAAAATTTATCGGATATTGACGGTATTTCTGACAGGTCATCCAGTGAGTTACCTTAGCCTCTTGATTTAAGTAAGCATCAAATGTATACATATGGTCATCAAACCCAGGTATGATTCGTTGCACAATCACTTCTTGGTTCGCATCTTTTGCTTTTTTTAATGCTTCATCCAATTCCTGACGATTATGAACCTTGAATAGCTTTCTACGAAAAATAGATACAAAGGTAGGAGAATCAGTAGGTTTTACTAAACATGGATATTTAATATTTTCTTCAATTTTTTCATAAAAATGATCTTCTCCAAGATGAACAGTTTCAGGTACCGCCATCCCGTGCTCCACGGCAAGCTTATGTAATTCATCTTTATCCATTGTTTTTGTATAAAGTCCTTGCTCCGTTTGAGGGATTAGATAGAATTCTTTTAGTTCATCTAAATATTCGTCTATCACTTCTACATAAGAGTCATGACATGGTATTAAAACCGGTTTTGCCGTTTGCTTTCTTGCATATTCTTTTAAAAAGGCGATAAATTGTTCCTTTTCCTTTTTATAATGTGGTGCAATTACCCGCTCTGAACAAAATTTCGATTCCGCTCCGTACGTATTTTCATAAGAATAATCAACGGCTACCGTATGTACCCCTTCACTACCCAAACATCTCATCGTGCTTAAGCCTATATAATAATTGTTTCCTAAGACAACTGCTTTATTGTTCATTCGTACCAGACTCCTTGATTAACTTCCTAATTTGACTCTTCGTCTAACATTACAATATTGACACAGAATAAGGGGTGTTTCAAGATGAAATACACCTTGTAACAAGCTGTAACATAATTGATAAAAAGAATAAAAAATAGAGTACAGTATATATGGTTTCGTACTCTAATCCTCTTTTTCGACTTTTTAGTAGATTTATCATCTTTCTTCTATTATATACTATTGCACGGTCCTACTCTTTTTAAGACTCAATTGGAAAGTAGAATTTTTGATCGCTTGTTCCTAAACTAGAAAAAGTTCGCTCCACATATTGAATTTCCGTATCCGACATTAATAATACGGTCGAGCTTCTCGTCCCATACCCATTTGTTTGAATAAATAATGAAGAAAGAATTCGCTCCCATTCGAATGACACACCCGTTTTAGGTAGAAGATCCTCGTTTGGTTGGTCTGTGTTTTGAAGTAACTCTAACAGGTCCTCCACTAGATTATCTTCCTTAATAATGGTTGTAAGCCCCTCTTTTCCTTTTTCTACTTTCGGCCAGTTTGTATTAAGCAAATGGTTGCTGAGTCCATGGATGCCCGGCGCTACGCTTTCGAGTTTTTTTCCAACATTTGAATAATAGTAGAGGTTATCTAGATCGCCGACTAATAGATTATAACCTGGATACTGGTCGTTCGTTTTTCCTAGCTGCTTCATATATTCAGCAATCTCTCCATTGTAGGTAAGCGCATCTTTTACGAGTTTTCCTCTCGAATGCTTTCCGTCAATAACCTCACTTGGATCCCGGTAGTTTGTTATCGCCGAAAAACGTCCAGCTTTCGTGACCCCCATCCAGGTTCCCATTTTTTCAAGATCTCTTCCTGCAAGAAGAGTTGGCTCATCCTCCCAAAAGTGAATTGGAGCTGTTGGTCGCTGCAGAAACTCATCTCGGTTTGCCGCAACAATTAATTTATAGACCGGATGCGCCCGATAAGCGAGCAAAACCAAACACATTCTACCACCGCCCTTTTTCACAAATTATAACATGTGTTCCTTGTAGGCGTAAAAACCTTCGTTTACACACAAAAAAGCAAGGGCGATTACCCCTGCTTATATGACGAAACTTATTTCTTTAAGGTTTCACTTTCGAAATGAATATCCTTATGAATTACTGATGCGTTTTTTGAAGCTCACGTGCTTTTAGCTCTCTTCTTAAAATTTTCCCGCTGATCTTTGTTTTTGGAAGTTCATCCAATACTTCAATTTCCCTCGGCGCAGCATGTGCGGCAAGATTTTGTTTTACAAATACACGAATATTCTCCAGTAATTCCGCTGATGGACTGTAGCCTTTCTTTAACACGATAAAAGCCTTTACGATTTCTCCTCTTATCGTGTCAGGCTTTCCAATCACACCCGCCTCCGCCACCGCTTCGTGTTCAATCAGCTTGCTCTCGACCTCAAAAGGACCAATGCGCTCCCCGGATGAATTAATCATATCATCGCTTCGCCCCTGGAAAAATACATATCCATCCTCATCGAGAACAGCCAAATCACCAGATACATACCAGTCATTAACAAAATATGAATTGTATTTTTCTTCATTTTTCCATACTTCTCTCATAATGGCTGGCCAGGATGCTTTGATTCCAAGATGACCCACCTGCCCGTTTGGTAACGGGTTTCCATCATCGTCTATTACTGCTACATCGATACCTGGAAACGGCCTTCCCATTGAGCCAGGTTTAATAACCTCTGTTGGCAGATTGACGATCAACTGTGCTCCTGTTTCTGTCATCCACCACGTATCATGGATTCTTTTCTTTAAAGTTTCGATTCCCCAGACGATGACCTCAGGATTTAACGGTTCACCCACACTTAAAATATGGCGTAATGTACTAAGATTGTAATTTCTGAGCACTTCATTCCCTTCTGCCTTCAGCATTCTGAATGCAGTGGGGGCACTATACCAAACTGTGACACCAGCTTTTTCAATTGTTGAATACCAGGAATCAGCATTAAATCTTCCACCATTAACGACAACTGTTGCCCGATTTAGCCAAGGAGCAAAAAGTCCGTACACAGTTCCAGTTACCCAGCCAAGATGTGCTGTACACCAATAAACATCATCCTCTTTTATATCAAGAACCCATTTTCCTGTTTGGTACTGCTGAATCATCGCTCGATGTGCATGTACAATTCCCTTTGGTTTCCCGGTTGATCCACTCGTATAATGAATATTAAGGCGGTGCTCAAGATCTACCCATTCAATGATATCGTTCTGGGGCTTTGTTTTTGCTAATTCTACTACAAGTGAGATTTCATCTTCCTTACACTTTTCCGGCCCCCCTGTAATGAACACTGTTTCTAATGAAGGTAAATCCTGTTTTGGAACCCTCTTTACCAACTCTGAGTCAGTGATGAGAAAGCGACCTTCACAGTCTGAAATCCGGTCCTTAACCGCATCCTCCATGAATGCTTCAAAAAGCGGCCCAACAACAGCCCCAAGCTTAATCGCAGCAATCATCGCAATATGATTTTCCGGGTTTTTCGGTAAAAAGATAAAAACAATATCTCCCTTTTTCACTCCGTGTTTTTTCAATACGGTCGCAAGGTGGTCAGATTTATCTTTTATATCTTTAAACGTAAAGACTTGTTCCTCGCCTTCATTCACATAGTGAAGAGCGACTTTGTCTCCATATCCTTCTGCTACATGGCGATCAATGCATTCATAGGCCATATTCACTTGCTCCGTTTGGTACCAGCTAAATTCCTTTTCAACTTCTTCCCAGGAAAAGTGCTCGCGAACCTTATCATAATTATGAAGATTATAGTTTCCGTCAAAAGGTTTTATGAAGTTCAATTGCGAAGTTGTCAATATATTTCTCTCCTTTCGTTAACTTAATAACGCTAGTATTTCCGCCTTCAATTGTGCTAACTTAACATCCCCTCGTGACCTAGGCTTTGGTTCTTCAACTTGAATGGTTTGATAGATTTCACCAGGCTGCCCTTTTAAAACGACAATTCGATCACACAAATAAAGTGCTTCATCGATATCATGGGTAACTAAAACCATTGTAGATTTGTATGTATCCCAGATCGTCAGCAGTAAATCCTGCAGCTGCATTTTTGTAAATGCATCAAGTGCACTGAAAGGCTCATCTAAGAGCAATACTTCCGGGGCTGTAATAAGTGCCCGAGCAATCGATACCCTTTGCGCCATCCCACCAGAAATATCCTTTGGATAGTGATTTTCAAAGCCTTGCAACCCAACTAGTTTTATATATTCTCTTGCCTTTTCGTTTTTCTCACGATCATTCTTTAAACCGAATGAGATATTTTCGATTACATTCAACCATGGCATTAAACGTGACTCCTGAAAAATGACCCCTACCTTTTCATGAACAGACTTGATTGTGTCACCGCTGATTTTTACAGTACCTGAATAATCAGAATCCAATCCAGCCAGGACGCGTAATAAGGTACTTTTCCCACATCCACTTGTACCTAAAACACCTATGATTTCACCTTGTTTTGTTTCAAGGCTAATATTTTTAAACCCCGTCTTACCGTTCGAAAAGGTTCGTGAAACATTTTGAACTGCCAGCATCTGTTTTCATCCTTTCAAGCCTACTTCACAAAACTGTCTTGCCAGTGTAGTGTTTTTTCCTCTGTTTTCTTCAAAATGGAGTCCGTTATTTTACCTAAAATCGCAAACAGTACAATGCTTGCAATAACCGTTTCAGGAGAATATGAGTTTTGACCAACAACGAGTAAATATCCTATCCCCTGGCTTGCTCCCATTAATTCAGCCGCAACAACAAACATCCATCCAAGCCCTAACCCGCTTCTGATTCCCACTAAAAAAGAAGGAAGGGAAGCCGGCAATATGACCCTTCTAATTAACTCGAATGTTGAAAAATTGTAGATTTTCCCTACCTCAATCAACTTTCGGTCAACACCCTGAATACCAGATACAATATTTAAATAAACCGGGAAAAATACTCCGACAGCGATTAGTGTAATTTTTGAAGGTTCAGCAATTCCCATCCAAAGAATAAAAAGGGGTACCCACGCGAGGGATGGAATGGAACGGAAGGCTTGAAGCATCGGATCCAATAATGCTTCCGCAATTCTAAAATAACCGACCAATGAACCAAATATTACAGCCGCAACTACCCCAATTAGAAAACCAAAAAAGATTCGATATAAGGTAATTCCAATATGCCCCCAAAGACTTCCATCTCCAGCAAATTCGATTATTTTCGCTAGGATGACCGTTGGTGCCGGCATAAGATGTGCTTCAAGAACACCGATATGACTTAAATACTGCCAAACTACGAGTAAAAATGCAGGTATAATACTTCCAAGTAGGACTACTTTTACATTTCCCGATAAAACAAAAGATAACTTCGATTTCACCTTTATTTGTCGCGATAACGCTTCGCCTTTTGTGCTCATTTTGCCTCCTCCTATCACGTGGGAGTGCCATCTCAAGAAAAGCGCAAAGCGCAATAACTGCGGAACATCGACTAACTACCGCCCACATCCTGTGGCGAACGTCGATGTCAGCACATCCTCGAGTTTGCTATGCATTTTCTTCGTGCGATGATTATGCTCCCGAAGCCTTTCTTGTCCTGTGCAAGTCAAGCATAAGACGAGCGCTGACAGAAGGTGTATTTTACCTTCTGAAGCGGTTGGCTTAGACCAGAGAGCCGATGGCGCCTTGCGCTAGACATTAAAGATGGCACCTCCACCTATTGTTTTATTACTTTTTCAGCAAAGGTAGGATTAATCAATTCCTGAACTAATTTTTCAACATCCACGTCTTTTTTGATGATTTCCTGTGCTTGAAGAATATTACCGGCTTCTGTCAGTGCCTCAATTTGTATCTCTCCAGGCACTGGGTCAGAAAAATCATTACGTTCATTTAATTGCTTATTTGCTACTTCAATATCAATATTTGCTTCTTTTGCTAAGATTTCTGCTGCTTCTTTTGGATTTTCTAAAGTCCATTTACGTGCTTTTTCGTAAACTTCAATTACTTTTTCTACGTACTGAGGATATTTTTCCGTAAATTCAGGACGAGCATTTAAGACTCCATACGTATTAAAATCAGCATTTCGGTAAAATAGCTTGGCATCTGTTTCTATTTCAAGTCTTGCCATGTGTGGATCTAGTCCCGACCATGCATCTACCTGACCTGATGATAATGCAGCCGCGCCATCACCGTGTTGCAGATTGACAATTCCAACATCCGAAGGACTTAATCCTTCTTCATTTAAAGCACGTAGTAAGAAAATATATGGGTCAGTCCCGATGGTTGCAGCAACCTTTTTCCCTTTTAAATCACTTACACTTTGAATCTCTGAGTCTTTATCTACCACTAGTGCTGTCCACTCAGGCTTTGAATAAAGATAAACTGATTCAACCGGTGCACCATTTGCTTTAGCCATTAAAGCAGCTGCCCCCGCGGATGAAGTGAAGTCCGCACTTCCACTATTTAAGAATTCAAGTGCTTTGTTACTACCTTGGCTTAGAACAAACTCAACCTTAATTCCTTCTTCCTCAAAAGCTTCCTCAGCCCAACCAAACTCTTTTAACACAAGACTTGTCGGTGAGTAAAAGGCATAATCTAATACGATTTTTTCCGGTTTTTCATTTTCTTGGCCAGCTTTACTTGTGCTATTTGAACAACCTACAATTCCTACCAACAATAGTACAGCAATAAAAATGGCACTTATTTTTTTCATCTTTTTTCTCCTTTATGATGTGGCTTATATTTCACAAGCAAATGTTACAATGGATCCTCGTAAACGCTGTGCCTCTTTATACGTACAACGGTTGTGAACGACCTCTATACCTGCCTCTGCAACAATCTGGGCTGCTTTTGGTGAAATGACGCCCTCTTGGAGCCAGAAAATTCTTGGGTTTACTTCGGTTGCTTCCTTGGCAATTTCGATTGCGGCCTCCGGACTTCTGAATACTTGAACCACATCAATTTCAAATGGTACGTCCTTTAAGTTCGCGTATGCCTTTTCCCCAAGGACTTCTGTTTCCCTTGGATTTACAGGAACAATTTTATAGCCCAGGCGCTGCATTTTTCTTGCCAATCGATTACTTGGACGAGCTGGATTGCTGCTTAATCCGACAACTGCCAAGGTCTTTGGTCTTTGTGTTTCAACTCCATCAACCTCTTCACGAACAATCGGTGACTGTAGTGCCCAGCGGATGACTCCTTCATCATTCACAACGACTTCTCCCTTTTCTGCACCTTTAAAAGAAAGACCAGTTGCTTCATAAAATGCACGATCAAGATCATTTTGTAGGTCGCGAACGGATTCAATTCCGACCGATAGACGAATCAGATCCTCAGTAACTCCTGTTAACAATAGCTCCTCTACACTTAGCTGCTGATGGGTTGTCGATGCCGGATGAATAATTAAGGACTTCGCATCCCCCACATTCGCTACATGTGACCAGAGTGCTATATTATCAATAACCTTTTTCCCTGCATCACGCCCACCTTTAATTCCGAAGTTCACAATTGAACCAAAGCCGTTATTTAGATACTTTTCCGCAAGGTCATAGGAAGGATGATCTTCAAGCCCTGGATAGGACACCCACTCAACTGCTGGATGGTTTTTTAAATAGTTTGCTAGTTCTAAAGCATTTTTATTATGTTTTTCAACCCTTAGATGTAGCGTTTCAAGACCTTGTAGTAGGTAAAATGCATTTTGTGGACTTAAGCATGAACCAAAATCACGTAATAGCTGTACGCGAAGTTTTGTGCTAAATGCAAGTGTTCCAAAATCATTTGCATATCTTACGCCGTTATAGCTTCGGTCAGGCTCCGTGAATCCTGGGAATTTTGGATTATTCCAATTAAAGCGTCCCCCGTCTACAACTAGACCGCCAATCGTGGTTCCATGACCACCAATCCATTTCGTTGCTGAGTGAACAACAATATCTGCACCCCATGTGATGGGTTTACAAATATATGGTGAAGCAAATGTATTATCAATAATCAGTGGAATTTCTGCTTCATGTGCAATTGCTGCAACTGCTTCAACATCTAAAACCTGTAGGCTTGGGTTTCCGATAATTTCAGCAAAAACCGCCTTTGTTTTTGGAGTAATTGCTTTTCTAAAATTCTCAGGGTCCTTTGAATCTACAAAATTCACCTTAATCCCGTATTTCGGTAGTGTGATCGAAAACAGATTATATGTACCACCATATAGGTTTGTAGCAGCGACAATCTCATCACCCGCTTCAGCGATATTCATAACCGCTAGAGCAATGGCTGCCATTCCTGAAGAAGTCGCAACAGCCGCAACCCCGTCCTCTAATAACGCAATTCGTTTTTCCAGTACATCTACAGTTGGATTTCCAATTCTCGAATAAATGTTCCCTGGTTCATCAAGTGCAAACAAACTACGTGCATGCTCAGAATTATGGAAAACGTAAGAACTCGTTTGATAGATAGGAACTGCTCGTGATCCAGTTGTCGGATCTGGCGATTGTCCCCCATGTAATAAAATTGTTTCTAAATCATAGCTTTCAAATTGCTGACTCATGTTTATACCTCCAATATTTTTATAAGAAAACTTGGGATTACAGGAATGTAATTCCAAATTTCATCTTCTAAGCAAGAACAAAAGCCCTCTTCAAGTAAGAAGAGGGCTTTTATTCCTCCTCTTATCTCTCAGGTAATAATACCTGCAGGAATTAGCACCTTTTCAAGAATAATCTTGAAGGTTGCCGGGTTTCGTAGGGCCATGTCCCTCCACCGCTCTGGATAAGAGTCTTTATTAAGTTAAAACGTTCCCGTTTTGCTTTATAAAAGGATTATAGTATGTGAATAATTCAAAGTCAAATACTTTTTAAAATATTTCATCTTGTTAGAATTTTTACTTCAGATCTATTCTTACCCCCTATTCCTATGTACTCGCTGCTTAAAATAGACTTAAAAATCATTTGTCCCGCATTAACGGGCAGAAAACCCCCACCTCAAAACTCTAGTTAAAAACGAAGATGTTTCGATGACTGATAACTGCACGTAAAAGCCTCATAAAAGGAACAAAGACTAAGAACGCCACGTCCTGTGGCAACGTAACGTCTTTGTGGCCCACATCATGTGCGCCTCAACTAACAATCAGTGGGGATTAGTAACCCCCCACTGATTGAAGTTTCACTTTATGTCATTTTTGTGAAGCCTATTGCTTTTATCCGAAATCCGTTGTATATTAAGAGTGTAGAAAGTTAGTGAAAAACTTCACAAACTAACTACTCTAGAGCTGGCAGCTAAAGCACTCATATTTTTTTACAATAACTTGTGAAGAATTTCACAAATAAATGATAAGGGGAGATTAGAATGAGAACATTCTTAAAAGGACCTAAAATGGCAGTTATTTGGACAGTATTACGTGTATGGTTAGGAATTCAATGGCTAGAAGCTGGTTTTCATAAAATTACTGGAGGATTTGACGCAGGCGGTTTCCTACAAGGCGCATTAGCTAAAGCAGGCGGGGAACATCCAGCAGTAGCAGGCTGGTACGCAACATTCCTTGAAGGCTTTGCCGTACCGAATGTTGAATTAATCAACGTGCTTATTCCTTGGGGCGAATTTCTAGTAGGTCTTGGATTAATTGTAGGTGCTGCAACTATCCCAGCATTAATTGCTGCTGGATTCATGAACCTTAACTTCTTACTTGCTGGAACTGTAAGCACAAACCCAGTATTTTATACAGTAGCAGTCATTCTCTTATTCGCAGGCGCTGCAACTTACTACTACGGTGTAGACAGATTCGCAGTACCTTTCCTTACAAAACGAATCAACGAGAAAAAAGCTGCAAAAACAGCAGCGAACGTTGCGTAACTAAAAAAAGTGTTCCTCCTAATCCAGGAGGAACACTTTTTTATATTCTATTCATCATCAATTTCGCCGTCACCAATTTCATCCTCTTCTTCGATTTCCTCGATGTCTTCGCCTTCTTCAGGCATTTCATCATCTCCGCAACCTATTAAGAAAAACATCGGGAACGACAATAGTAACAGCAGTAGCATCCGTTTCATTACAACCCCTCCCTTTTTCTAGGCTTTCCTTTCAATCCCGAAATATGTAGACTAGAAAGAGGAAAGGGTAATAGTAGTTCTAATATTGGAGGTAGAAACGATGCGAAAAATAAAGCTTGGAACCAGTTCCCTCGAGGTACCAGTTGTTGCAGTAGGCTGTATGAGGATTAATTCTTTAGAAAAGCCCGAGGCAGAAAAATTTGTACAAACAGCATTGGAAGTTGGTGCAAATTTCTTTGACCATGCTGATATTTACGGTAGTGGTGCTTGTGAGGAAATCTTTGCAGATGCGATACATATGAATGATGATATCCGTGAAAAAATTATCCTTCAATCCAAATGTGGCATTCGAAAAGGAATGTTTGATTTTTCAAAGGAATATATCCTTAATTCCGTTGATGGAATTTTAAAACGACTCAAAACTGATTATTTGGATGTCTTACTTTTACATCGTCCTGATGCCCTTGTTGAACCCGAAGAGGTTGGCGAAGCATTTGACATATTAGAGTCCTCTGGGAAAGTTCGTCACTTTGGGGTTTCCAACCAAAAACCGATGCAAATTCAGTTACTTAAAAAATATGTGAAGCAACCAATCGTTGCGAACCAGCTACAGCTAAGTATTCCAAATGCCCATATGATCGCAAGTGGCGTAACAGGTAATATGCAAATTGATCAATCCATAAACCGTGATGGAGATGTGCTTGATTTTTGTCGCTTACATGACATCACAATTCAACCGTGGTCACCTTTTCAATATGGTTATTTTGAAGGGCCTTTTCTTGGCAATGAAAAATGCCCTGAATTAAATCAAAAAATTGACGAAATCGCCGAAAAATATGGCGTTTCCAATACAACGATTGCCATTGCATGGCTATTACGTCATCCAGCAAACATGCAACCAGTTATCGGAACCATGAATATTGACCGCTTAAGGGATTCCGTGAAAGCAAGTGAAGTTCAGTTAACCCGTGAAGATTGGTACAGTATTTTTCTAGCTGCAGGATATCTATTACCATAAAAGTAGTAGAGGCACCCCAAAAAGGTGCCTCTTTCCTTTAATTTTCCGAAAATCCTGTAGCAATTACAGTCACAATAATTTCGTCTTTTAAGTTGTCATTTATGACAGAACCAAAAATCATATTTAAGTCCTCATGTGTTGCTGAAGAAATCACGTCTGCTGCTTCTTGAATTTCAAATAAGCTTAAGTTCCTTCCACCCGTGATATTTAAAATCACACCACGTGCACCACTTATCGATGTTTCAAGAAGTGGACTATTGATTGCTTTATGAGCCGCCTCAACTGCACGGCCATCCCCTTTTGCCATTCCAATACCCATTAAAGCTGTTCCGCGGTGGGACATGACCGTTTTAACATCGGCAAAGTCTAGATTGATTAAGCCTGGTACAGCAATTAAGTCAGAAATGCCTTGAACCCCGCGAAGAAGTACATTATCAGCCTCTCGGAATGCTTCAATCATTGGTGTACGCTTATCGACAATCTCTAATAGTTTTTCATTTGGAATAATAATTAACGTATCCACCGCTTCCTTCATCGCGTCAATGCCTGCATCTGCATTTACTGCTCGCTTACGACCTTCAAATCGAAACGGTCTAGTTACCACGCCGATTGTCAAGGAACCTAATTTCTTTGCGATCCTAGCAATTTCCGGGGCCGCACCAGTTCCAGTGCCACCGCCCATTCCCGCAGTAACGAAGACCATATCCGCGCCTCTTAATGCTTCCTCGATTTCTTTTTCACTCTCCTCAACGGCTCTCATTCCAATTTGCGGATTGGCACCTGCTCCAAGTCCGCGCGTTAACGATGCACCAATTTGAATGACGACCTCCGCTTTTGATTGATTCAGGGCTTGTCCATCCGTATTTACCGCAATGAATTCAACACCTTCTACCCCTGCTTCAATCATTCGATTGACCGCATTATTTCCACCGCCGCCAACACCAACTACCTTTATTCTTGCAAATTGATCTATGTATGGTTCAAACTCGAGCATGACATTTTCCTCCTAACCGCCCATTCCAGCTTCCTAAAAAGAATCGAATTTATACTATATACTTCGTAGTACTACTTCGCTTTTTGTCACGGATTTCCTCTATGAAATGAAAAGAAACCACTCCCATGTACCTAAATCGCATAATATTAAATTTGTTTTACAAACTAATAACAATATATGACGAAAGGATACGACCATGAGAACTAGAATTGCTTTGATAATCGTAGTCTTCATGTTACTCTTGCCTATTGAAACAAGCGCAAACTCCCACGACAATATCTATGTCATTCAAGCAGCTGATACATTACCAGACATTGCGAAAAAGTTCGAAACCACGGTGGATGAATTAAAAATAACCAATGGGATTCAATCCGATCTTTTAGTTGTCGGGCAAAGGCTTTGGGTCCCTTTTTCCTATGAAGTAGCATCTGGAGATACGTTAAAGGGGATTGCTGCAAGGTTTCATTCATCCCTTGAGCAAATCAAAACATCAAATGGGCTTTCATCCGAGCGAGTTGTCCCCGGGCAGATTCTTAAAATTGTTCCGAGAAGAATGAATATGCAAGGAGAACATATTTTAATGACAAAGGAAGAGTTTAAGGCGTGGCTCGGTAATCAGAATATTAAACGAAAAATAAGGCTCATCCAACAGCATCACACATGGATACCTGATTACAATCGATTTAACGGCTCCAACCATTTTGTGCTTTTAACAGGAATGGAAAGATACCATAAAACTACGATGCGTTGGAAGCATATTGCCCAAAACATCACTACCTTTCCAGATGGGAAGGTTGCTGTTTCACGGCCACTACATATAGCGCCGGAAGGCTCAATTGGTAATAAGGCCAATTCTGTCGGAATTGCAATTGAACACGTTGGAAACTTTGATATCGGTTATGATGTCATGACGAAAGAACAAAGTGACACAATCATTTATGTCAATGCTGTTCTTAGTCTTAAATTTGGCTTAACCCCTTCGATTGACAGTATTACATACCATCATTGGTGGGATTTACGGAATGGAGAAAGAGTGTTGGACAAGGGGCCTGACTATAATGTGAAGACCTGTCCGGGGACAGGCTTTTTCGGAGGAAATTCCACAACAAGTGCCGGGAAGTACTTCTACCCGCTCATCACACGTAAAATGGAAGAGCTTCGAAAAGAAATGGCACAATGATTTCGCGGTAGCGATTAGCTACCGCTATTCGTTTTATATTCATTTCACTTGAGGCCCAAATAATCTTATGATTTTCAATGGTTCCTCACTCGTATTTTGTACTTTTACAGATGGAACCTTTGCTGGAATGAAAAATTGATTTCCTTGGGCTAGTGACTGCTTGTCTACACCAGAAACGATGCTACCGTTACCTGAGATAACTAATAGACCATAAAACACACCATTTCCTTCAACTTCAATTTCATTATTCACTTCAAGAAGATTCATTTTAAAGTAAGGAATATTACCATACCCAATTAATTCAGATTCTTTGTTCCCAATCGTATCTTTTAATTGTGTCGGGGCAATTTTCCACTTGATTAGCGTTTCTTCTCTTGTGTAGTTTTCATACGTGAAGCACTCAAACATTTTCTCAAAGCCAATTCCCTGGTGGCACATAAAATCATCTAAAACAAATCCTTGAGGTGTGGTTTTTTCGATACGAATCGTAAAGTCGGTCGGCTCCTGTATTTCAACAAGAAGGCATCCTGCACCGATTGCGTGTGGTGTACCTGCCTCAATTAAGAAGGTGTCACCTGATTCTACATAAAATTTATGCATACAATCTAACATTCCCTGTATATCCTGAACCTCAAATAATTTTTTCCATTTCTCTTTTGTCACACCTGGTTTAAACCCTAGGTACACATATGGAGGTTCACCATCAATTTCTCTGCCCCCTAGTATATGCCAAGCTTCTGTTTTTCCATATGCTGAATTAAAAAGCTCACGTGCTTTGATACGATCCGGGTGAACCTGTACAGTTAATCTTTCAGCAGAATCTATGATTTTTACTAGCACACCTGTTTTTGCACCAAACTCTTCAACATGAGCTGCTCCTAAAAATCCTTCTGGGTCATTTTCGATAAGTGATTTCAATGTAAGGTCGACATCAGGTATATCAACCTTACTTAAACCCTCATCAGTAATATGCTCGCGTCCCTTATTCCTTGCCGAAACAACTGACATAATCCATTCCTCTGGAAAATGACTATCTGTTGGATTTCCTTCTCGCAATAATTCCTCTAATATTTTTCCGCCTATATATGTGCGCCAAGCCCTAGTAGAAGACAATTTAATCGGCTTTGACCCATCTAATTTCGCATTCAAAATGATCACATCCCTTAAATCTTACTGCTATACACCGGAATAGGCCATGAAGCCACCATCAACCGGTATTGTTACACCCGTTACGAATCCTGCAGTTTCTTCATCAATGAGCCATAATAAAGTGCCAAGTAGATCCTTTGGATCTCCAAAACGCTTCATTGGTGTATGCCCAATTATTTTTTGTGATCTTGCTGTTAGAGTACCGTCCTCATTTAATAAAAGATTCCGATTTTGCGTTGTGAGGAAAAACCCTGGAGCAATTGCATTTACCCGCATTCCCTTCTCAGCAAAATGGACTGCCATCCACATTGTAAAGTTATTGATTCCAGACTTTGCTGCACTGTAAGCAGGAACCTTGGTCATAGGAGAATACGCACTCATGGATGAAATATTGATAATAACAGGTGACTTCTGCTTAAGCAAATCCTGACCAAATACCTGACTCGTCAAAAAGGTGCCCGTAAAATTACTTGCAAAAACCTTCGAAAAACCACTTTCGTCAAGATCAAAAAACGACTTTTCGGAAGTCCCCTCTCCCTGATAAGTCTCATCAGAAGTAATTGCGTCAGGGTGATTTCCACCAGCACCATTTATTAAAATATCAATTTGACCAAAAGCTTCTAGAACAGCTTCTTTTGCCTTTTCTAGAGACTCTCGATCAAGTACATCTGCCGCAACGGCGATCGCTTGTCCACCATTATTGTTAATTTCAGAAGCTACTGTTTCTCCTTTTTCAGCTGTGCGATTGAGGATTGCCACATTAACACCCTGTCGTCCAAGCTCACGTGCCATTTCTGAACATAGTACACCACTACCTCCAGTAATAACGGCCGTTTTCCCCTTTAAACTTTTATGAATTGGTAACACTTTGGCTCCTCCTTTATTTCAAAGATTGATAGGCATCCCATAGCCCAAGTAAGTGCATAATGCCAAGTCCACGGTCATATAAACCATAGCCCGGTCGGCATTTTTCGTTCCAGATATGTCGTCCGTGATCAGGTCTTATATACCCATCAAATTGCCTATCCGATAACTCTTTCATAACACCCTTAATATCAATGGATCCATCAGATGTTAAATGAGACGTTTCAATAAAATCCCCATTAGGAAATAACTTTACGTTTCGAATATGGGCAAATGGTGATTTGTCGGCAAATTCACGTGCGAGCGTAACCATATCATTTTTTGGATTTACCCCTAATGAACCTGTACAAAAGGTGATTCCATTTGATGGAGAATTGGAAATGGATAATAGCTTTTGTAAGCTTTCCCTACCAGTGATAATTCTTGGCAACCCAAAGATGGACCACGGTGGGTCGTCTGGATGGATAGCCATTTTAATCCCAGCCTCTTCTGCCACTGGCAGAATTTCATTAAGAAAATAGGTGAGGTTCTCCCACAAATCTTCGTTTTTCATTCCTTCATAAGCTGCGAATAACTCTTTAATTCTACCAATCTTCTCAGGCTCCCACCCCGGTAAAGTCATCTCTGAGTAGGAGGAGAAGGTCTCAATCAACTCGTCTGGATTGTCTGTTTCTACCTTTGCCTTTTCATAAAACAAGGCGGTTGAACCATCTGGAAGCGCCCGAAACAGATCTGACCGCGTCCAATCAAAGATTGGCATAAAGTTATAGCAAATAACCTTTACCCCAAATTCTCCAAGGTTTCGTATCGTTTGTTTATAATTTTCTATATAAATGTCTTTCTCTTCATTTCCAAGTTTTATAGATTCATGGACATTTACACTTTCCACGACTTCAGCATGAAAACCTAATGATGAAATATAATTAATTTCTGATTTTATTTCATCCTTACTCCATACCTCACCTACTGCTTTTTCGTGTAGAGCCCATACAATACCTTTTACCCCAGGTATTTGTTTTACATACTCAAGTGGCACTGTATCATTTCCGCGGCCATACCAGCGAAAGGTCATATTCATTTTGGCCATTTCTCCCTACTTAGCGTTTGTAATATTTTCTTTGTTAAAATAATCGGGGTTTTGTTTTTTTATATCATACATGTGAAAAATACCCTTTGTAATATGTTCATTTGTAACTGTCACGGCAGCTTCTACATCTTTATTTTTCAGTGCATCATAGATTGCTTGATGCTCATGCAGAACAGTAGCCCACTCAGAAGGTTCTGTCGTAACTAAACGTAGCATCCTAACCCGTTTATACTGCCCGTTCAATTGGTCTATACCCTGCCAAATGCGGTCCATATCCAACCCTTTAAAAATTAGTTCATGAAATTGATCATCAAATGCTAGGAAGTCTTTACTGTTTTCTTCCTTTAGCGCTAATTCCTGCATGGTTATGCATTTTTCCAATTTATATAATGTTTCTGGTGTAAGCTTTTCAGTTGCTTCACGGATAACAGCAAGCTCCACGGCTTTTCTCATAAATCTAGACTCTTCGATAATTTTTGGATCAATTAACGACACAAACGTTCCAATTTGTGGTTTTATTTCAATTAAGTCTTCTTTGGCAAGCTCCATTAACGCCTCTCTGATAGGCGTTCTACTCACATTTAGGTGTGCACCAATCTCACTTTCTGAGATAGGTGTTCCAGGCTTTAATGATAAATCGATAATCTTGTCGTATAAATAGGAGTATACATATTGTCTTCTTGTACCCCCATTATTTCTTCCCATTCCACTATATTTCATGATTACTCTCTCCTTGAAAAATACCGTTTGTAAGCATCTCCACTCGTGTGGATAATAAAAATTATGAATCTATTTAAATTTTATCCTAAAACGCTTACATAAAATAGACCCACTTTTAAAAAAGTGGGCTCTTTCGCATCCAATTTATTCCTAATAGGAAGGCAGCGAGCTTGCTTAACCTGCCTCCCTACATTAATAAAAAAGTTATTTACCAAATACTATGTCAGGAATAAATAATACGATATCAGGGAAGAACACCATTATTAAAACTACAGCCATTACTGCGAGGTAGAATGGAATTGCTTCTTTCACCGTATCTTCTGGAGATGCTCCCATAATTTGCGACGTTGCAAATAAGGATACACCCATTGGTGGTGTCATAATACCAAATGTTGTAACAGTCATCATAACAAGTCCAAAGTGAACCGGATCTATACCAACATTTGTTATAATTGGTACAAAGATTGGCGTCAACAATAATGTTACAACCGTTGTTTCAACGAACATTCCAGCAATAATTAAAGTAAAAATAATAATTGCAAATAGGAAATATTGATTTTCAGTTATACCTGACACTAAGGAAGATAAGCTTTGCGTTACGCCATCATACACAATTCCATATCCAAAAATGCCTGATAGAGAAATGATTAGCATGATTGCTCCAATATCAACCGCACTATCATGCACAGATTCCCAGAATTTCTTCCATGTTAAATCCTTATATACGATCGCCCCAATGAAAATCGCATACATAACAGCAAATGCACCTGATTCCGACGGAGTAAATATTCCAAATCGAATACCTACAATAAGGATAATTGGGAATAACAGGGCCCAAATTCCATCTTTAAAAGCAATGAATACCTCTTTAAAACTTGGGTAAGTTGTACGTTCTGGCAAATAGTTATTTCTTCTACTTGTGTAGGAAACAGTTGCCATTAGAATAACCATCATTAAGATTCCTGGAATAATACCGCCTGCAAAAAGCCTTCCGATTGAAACCTCACCTACGGAACCATAAATGATAAGCCCCATACTTGGAGGAATTGTTGCCGTAATAAGAGACGTGATTCCATTGACTGCCGCACCATACGCAGGCTTATAGCCTCTTTTAATCATTTGTGGTCCTAATACCCTTGATTGCATCGCAGCATCGGCAACAGCAGATCCTGAAACCCCTCCCATCAAAGTACTCAACACAACACTTACCTGAGCTAGGTTACCATACATATGTCCTGTTAAAACATTCGATAACGTAATAAGGCGTTTGGTGATTCCCGTACTGTTCATTAAATGGCCTGCAAAAATAAACAAAGGAATCGCTAGCATTGTAAATGATTGAGAAGTTGTTAACGTTCTTTGAACAGCAATTGAGATTGGTACATCAGGAGCTGTTAAGAAGAATACCAATCCTGAAATTCCGATAGCAAAGGCAACAGGCATTCCGAAAATCAATAGAAATAGAAATACAAGTAATACTACTAACATTTGTTCGCCCTCCTATCGTTTATTCTCTTTCAGAAATTGGTATGTTTTAATGCAAGTCGTAATGATCATTAAAAATGATCCAATAGGCACACTGATCGTTGCCCAAGAATAACTAATTGGAAGGGTCTGAAACAATCTGTCTACACTTTCGATTGCAAGCGGAACCCCATGGAATATTAAAAACACTAAAAACCCTATGATTACAACATTCCAAAGAACTACTACAAATTTTTGTCCTTTATCAGTGAACCTTTTTATGATGATGTCAACACTTACAAGGTCAGTATTTCTAAGTGCCATATCGGCACCTAGAAATATTATCCAAGCAAAGAGAAGCAATGATACATCTGTTGCCCAGTTTAGTGGGTATTTAAAGGTTCTAGTGATAGCAGATACAAAAACGAGTAATGTGATAGTAACTAAAAATAGTTTTACAATTGACTCTTCAAGTTTACAAAAATACTCGTATGCTTTCTTCATCTGTACCCCTCTTTAAAGAGTTTATTTACCCATTTCTTGATAAATTTTTTCTCTTAATTCTGTTAATCCTAATACTTCATACGCTTTTTCTGCAGCCTTTTTGAATGCATCAACATCAGGTTCTACAATTTCCATACCTTCTGCCTTTATCTTTTCTTCAATATCCGTTTGCAGGCTAGCAACGTATTCCGCATTCTTCTGAGCTACTGCTTTTGTTTCATCTAATAAAAGCTGTTGTAAATCCTCTGGTAATGTTTTAAACCATTTTTCACCAACAATGATTCCGTTTACAAGTTGGAAGTGGCTCGTTTTATTTACATATTTAATAACTTCATACATTCTTGAAGGATATGTTGACGTATGCTGAGCCTCTGCTCCATCAATAGCACCCTGTTGAACTGCTGTATAAGCTTCACCCCATGGCATTGCAACTGGAGTAGCTCCTAATGCCTTAACTGATTCCTGCCATACTGGTGAACCCGGAGTTCTAATTCGAAGACCTTTTAGATCTTCTGGTGTCTTAACAGGTTCATTTGTAAGGAAATGTCTTGGACCGTCATACCAGTTAAAACTAAGGACTCGAATTCCATGCTCATCAGCAAGTTGTTTTTCCCAACCTTTAAACGTTTCACCTTGTGTAATTTTGAGAACATCTTCATAGTTGTCAGCAAAATAAGGTGCACCGATTATTCCCATTTCCTCTACATATACACCCATACGGCTTCCATCTGTAAGAACTGCTACGTTAACACCTTGCTCAGCTTGTTCGATAACATCATCGTCAGACCCAAGCTGTGCACTCGGATAAACTTCCATTTTAAGTCTACCATCTGATTTTTCTTCTAAATTCTTCGCTAACTCTTTGAATCCTTCAACAATTGGAGCTGTTTCAGCCTGTTGTGTAGACATTTTTAAAGTGTACACTTTGTCATCTGACTTTCCACCAGATGATTTGTCACTGCTACATCCTGCAGCAACAATAGCTGTAATGAATACTAAAACTACTAAACTAATAATCTTTTTCATGTTAACCCCCTGTTTTTCTTTATTTTTATCCGAGTACCCTTTCATTTACATGAAAGCGCTTGCGAATACATTTGTATATTAGCATACTACTATTCTAATAATCAATCAATTTTTAATATAAAAACTATTATTTATTTACAGATAAAAAAACAGCGAAAATATAATATTCCGCTGTTTTTCAATAATATTTATATCGTTAATTATACACTTTTACTATCTACTTTCTTGCAATGATAGTATTCGAATAATCGTTTTCATGACTGCATCTTCTTCATTTGAACGGGTAATAAAATTCGCAGCATCTTGTAATTCCTGAACTGCATTTCGAACAGCAAAGCTATAGGTTGCGCGTGTCATGAGTTCTAAATCATTGTAACCATCTCCGAATGCCATTGTTTCTTCTGGTGTCACATTTAACAATCGCTGTAATTGTTCAACGGTAGTACCCTTATGAACATTGGCATTCGCTATATCTATCCATGCAGCTTCAGATGCAACAATATAGGCTGACTCAAAAAATGAAGATAATTTTTCCCTTGTTTCCATACATCTTAATAATGGATCATGAATGGTAATCTTAACAAAGTCATCTGTTATTTCATTGAAATCAGTGACTTGTCTAACTTGCGCATATGATCTTCTGACAATAGCCGCTTCCTCAGAAGGGATATTATCTTTGATAACAGCACCCGTTCTTGTACAAGCAATTATTGTATGCTCTAAGCTTATTTCCTCTAGTAAACGGATAATTTCTAATCCCAATTTATTACTTAGCAGAGATTCATAAACAAATTCCCCGTTATGTTTGATTCGAGTTGCGCTATCCCCTAGAATCCATAAATCATTGGCATCCTCACCGAATAGCTCCTCTACCCGTTCACATTGTTTCCCAGTAACAGGAGCGAATACAACGTCTTTTTCTTTCATGATCTTTTTTACTTCTTTGTAGAGCTCCTTGTTGAAATCACCGCTATTATTTAAGAACGTTCCGTCCATGTCAGTTAACACTAATTTAATCAACAGGTTCCCCTCCTATTAAAAAATCTCTCTCTTTAGGGCTTAGCAGGTTTCCGACACTTGGTTAAACATGCAAAAATTTCACGCAAACTGGATATGGTACGGTTATGTCTGAGTCAATTAAAGATAGTTTTCCGGATTGCTCATCCCTTGCATACAAGACAAGGTTGCTTGATTCTTGGTTGGAGCCAACAATGAATTTTTCAGTCGGGTCAAACACAAAATCACGTGGCCAATCTCCTTCTGAGGAAACCATTTCTACCAGTGTTAGCTCACCTGTTGCTTCATTCACTTGAAAGACAGCGATGCTATTATGCCCACGGTTTCCGCCATAGACAAATTTCCCATCCTTCGAAATATGAATCGCACTACCTTGGCTGTTTTCTGTAAAATCCTCAGGAATCGTTGAAATAGTTTGAAGCTCAGTAAAGCTACCATTGCTGCTATCATAGGATAAAGCGACGACTTCATTGCTAATCTCTGTCATGATGTATGCATGTTTCCCATTTGGATGGAATGCAATATGTCTTGGTCCGCTTCCTGGTCGAACAGATAAACTGCTTACCTCTTTTAAAGCACCATCCTCTACCTTATAGGTAATTAGTTTGTCGATTCCTAAATCAATTGCCACGACATACTTTTCGTCTGGGGTAAAACCGGAAAAATGAGTGTGAGGCTTCTCTTGTCTTTCATGTGGTCCTTTTCCTTCATGCGCAACCACTGACAGAGAAGATTCAATGCTGCCAGTTTCACTATTCACTGAATATAGCTCAATTGTTCCTTTATGGTAGTTCCCCGTAACAACTTGGTTGTTCGCTTTGTTTACGCTGACATGGCAAGGTGATGCTCCTTCTGCAACATCAGTATTTAACGGCTTTAGCTCACCTGTTTGACCTTCTATAGAGTAAGCTGCTACACCGCCTGATTCTCCGTCTTTTACCACGGAGTAAAGAAAACGATTGTCCTGACTTACAGTTACATATGTAGGATTTTCTAATTCTGCTACAAGCTTTACATCCTCTATTTTTTTACCATCTGTATCTAATGTAAAAGAATAAATCCCTTTGCTGTCCCCTTTTGTATAGGTACCAACATATCCGATAAATTTGCTCATTTTGTAAACCCCTTTCACTGATAGGTAATTATTTTGCTGTTACATGATATAGACAATACTAACATTCATTCTACCATTCCATATAATTGAACTGAAGCAACCTACTTCTACCTTAAGAAAGGAAATGTGCAAGCATACCTTTTTTATAAAAAACAGGAGCAGCTCATGATGAACTGCCCCGTAATATTAAAGTTCTTCCCCATTTGACTCAATGACTTTCTTAAACCAATAGAAGGAATCCTTTCGACTTCTATCTAATGAGCCATTTCCTTCGTCATCCTTATCAACATAAATAAATCCATAACGCTTAGACATTTCACTTGTAGACATTGATACTAGGTCAATTGGTCCCCATGGTAAGTAACCCAGCAAATCAACTCCGTCTCCAATGGCTTCTTTCATTTGTTCGATATGTTTACGTAAATAGTCGATTCGATAACTGTCGTGAATCGAACCATCTTCCTCGACCTTATCATAAGCTCCTAATCCGTTTTCTACGATAAATAGCGGTAATTGATAGCGGTCGTACATTTCATTAAGGACAACACGCAACCCAATTGGATCAATTTGCCATCCCCAGTCTGACGCTTCAAGATATGGATTCTTTAGTGAATTCATTAAATTACCTTCTGTGCGCTCTCCCTCTGGGGAAGCAGATGATATCATGGACATATAGTAACTAAATGTAATGTAGTCAACTGGATATTGCTTTAAAATTTCATCGTCGCCAGTTTCCTTTTTAATATTAATATCATTTTCGATGAAGAAACGGTCCATATATTTTGGATATTCTCCCCGAGCATGTACATCAGTAAAAAATAGGTTTTCCTGGTTATCTTTTTGTGCTTTTAGCACATCTTCCGGATTTGGTGTGTATGGATAATGGCTCATTCTAGCTAACATACAACCCATTTTTCCATCTGGTATGATTTCATGGAGCTTCTTAGTCGCAAGTGCACTTGCAATAAATTGGTGATGCATGCCTTGATATTTCGCTTGCATCGGGTTTTCTTCCTTATCAGAGATAATTCCTGCTCCAGTATAAGGGCTGATCGCAATGATGTTAATTTCATTAAATGAAATCCAGTATCTTACTTTATCCTTATAGCGTTTGAATACAGTTTCTGCATAACGTACGAAATGGTCAATTGTTTTTCTACCAACCCACCCATTATATTTTTCAGTTAAACCATAAGGTGTTTCATAGTGAGAAAGTGTTACAACAGGCTCGATTCCATGCTTTAATAATTCATTGAATACATTATCGTAAAATTGCAATCCAGCTTCATTTGGTGTTTCGTCATAGCCATTTGGATAAATTCTAGTCCAATGGATGGAAAGACGAAATGCTTTGAAACCCATTTCTGCAAGTAAAGCAATGTCTTCTTTGTATCGGTGATAGAAATCAATTCCTTCACGCTTTGGATAACGTGCAGTTGACTCACCACTCAATGCTTTGCGAATTTGTTCAGATGTAATTTCCATTGCATTGTCTTTTTTGCGTTGGTCTTTAGGAATGTATTCTACGAAGTCAGCCGCAGATAACCCCTTGCCTTCTTCATCAAATGCCCCCTCAATTTGGTTAGCTGCAGTAGCGCCTCCCCATAGAAAGTTATTTGGAAATGTTAATTTAAATTGTGCCATTATTTATTTCTCCTTTTCCTTTTTCTAATTATTTCATTACGGTGAGTAATTTTTCACCAGTATTGATGTGTTTCATTTCTGCTGGTAAAACTTCTAAATAATCGTTTGTATTGGTAATAATAACAGGTGTTACTGTTTTATAACCTGCATCCTTAATACCTTGAATATCAAAAGTAACCAACTTTTCACCTTTTTTCACAACTGCATCCGCAGCTACATGCGCTTCAAAATGCTTGCCATCTAATTGAACTGTGTCAATTCCAATATGAATTAGTACTTCAATTCCATCTTCACTTACTAGACCAATCGCATGCTTTGTTGGAAATAAAGTTGCTATCTTACCATCAAATGGAGCTACAACAACCCCTTCTGTTGGTTCAATCCCGACACCTTTACCCATTGCTGCACTCGAAAATACAGGGTCATCTACATCCTCTAATGGAATCATTTCACCTTTAATTGGTGATAAAACATCGACTGTCTTTCCAGCTTCCTTGTTTGGGGTTACTACTGGTGCGTTATCTACATTTTCAGCAACTGGCTCCTCAGCCTTTTTTCTACCTTCTGTACCAAAAATGAAAGCTAATATGGTTGCTGCAATAAATGCCGCTCCAATACCAAATACGTATCCAAGAGTAGGAGTGTAAGCTGGTATCGTTAATGCGCTGTTAAATACAAATGTGAAAACTCGTACATCAAATAAAGCAACAAATGCTCCACCAATAGCACCTGAGATTAGTACAAGTGGAATCAATCTTCTATAGCGCAAAATTAGACCATATAAAATTGGCTCGGTAACTCCAGCAAGAATTCCTGATAAGGTTGCTGCAAAAGATAAAGAGCGTAAATCTTTATTTTTTCTTGAACGAAGGAAAATACCGAATGCAATACCCATTTGTGCGAAAGTAGAAGCGGCGGTAATTGGCCCAATCACATCTCCTCCACGTGTGAAGTTATCAATCATAATTGGAACAACGCCCCAATGCACGCCAAGTACCACAAGGATTGGCCAAATAAGTGCAATTAAAATTCCAGTAAGGACTGAAGAAATATCAAGCATGAATGTAACTGCATTTCCAATCCCTAAGCTAATGTACTCACCGAACGGACCAAACACCAATGCGGTAAGTGGAACCATAACTAAAATACCAATCATCGTTACGAAAAATAACTGAATGGTGTCTGGTGTTATTCGTTTTAACCATCTTTCAAATGGAGCATAAACTGCCATCGCAATAAGGATAGGGAATACGGATGATGAATAATCCGCAACAATTAATGGAATTCCAATGAAAGTTATGTCGCCTGTTCTTTCTAGTAAGGCTGTGAAATTGCTGTCTAGTAAGCCAGCCGCAACGACACCACCAACAACGGGGTTCGCGCCTAGTTTTTTTGCAGCAAAAATACCAACAAAAATTGGCAAGAAATAGAATAGGCCACTTGATGCCGCGTTTAATACCGCATATGTTGTCCCTTCAGTATCAATCCAATTAAGAGTAGTCAGAACCGCCAGTATTGCTTTGATCATACCAGCACCTGCTAATGTAGAAATTAGCGGTGAAAAAGTACCCGATATATACTCAAATACTTTGGCGATGACCCCGGTCTTTGTTCCACCATTATTGCTATCTCCTTCATTTCCGGAAGTTATATGGTGATCATTCATAATTTCCGTATAAACTTTTCCTACCTTACCTCCTATAACGACTTGGAATTGTCCGCCTTGCTCAACTACAGTTAATACATCGGGAATATCAGACAAAGCATTTTTGTCAGCCTTATCATGATCCTTAAGTTTAAATCTTAATCGCGTTGCGCAATGTACGAGGGAGGTTATGTTTTCTTCTCCCCCAACTAAATCAACTATTTTTTTACCTAACTCTTTGTTATTCATAGTTGTTTCTCCTTTATATAATTTTTGCAAATAAAAAACCTGAACCAACTTAAAACACTCTTAGAGTGTATTAACTCGGTTCAGGTTATGCCCAATTAAGGTAACATTCCTTCGAAGGATATGAAATTTACAATTTCAATATAGCATTTTGATTTTCCATTTGTCAACGCTTTCTTCGACATATTTCAACTTTTTTCGACAAAACCCTTATTCAGCCTTTTGATTTAGCAAATGGCGATTCGTGACTCGGTGAATATGCACGGTTAAATAAACTTCTTCTTCCTTAGAAATCTCCCAGCCAAATTCTTTGCTTAAATAGGTGGCAATTTTTTGCGTACACTTATATGCATCGGAGTACTTATGCTTGATCTGCTCATGGAAAAAGTCATCAATTGAATCCATCGACTTTTCCTTACGCATATACCTCATCCCAAAGAAGCGTAGGTGTGTTAAAAACCGTTCATAATTCAAAGAGGTTTCATCCAGTTCCATTTTAAAATGGTATTTGACAATGTTTAAAATATCATTCACCATTTGAGTAATTTGAATAGCTGCCGCCATATTATCTCCCGAAAGCTGGCCGTTCACCAAATGCAGCGCAATTGATGCCGCTTCATCTTCATCAAGCCTAATACCCGTTTCTTTTTCAATCATGTCCAGTGCATTTAATGCAATCTGGAATTCCGTCTTATAATATTTTCGAATCTCCCATAAAAGGGCATTCTTCAATTGAATCCCTTGTTTATGTCGACTAATCGCAAAGCTAAGATGATCAGTTAAGGCTACATATAAATAGTCATCTAGTTTATAAGGCAACTGGGTTTTGGCATAATCTAAAATTTTGGAGGATATGTTTAAATAAAGCTCTGATGTATCTTCAAGCAGTTTTGCAATCTTCTCGGAAATCCCATGCTTTTGTAGAATAAAAGTTTTCTCAATTTTTGAATCATCAATAATGTCTCCGGCCTTCCGTTGAAAGGCAAGGCCCTTTCCCATTGCGACAATCTCTTGGTTTAATTCATTTCTACACATCACCACATTATTATTTAAAACCTTCTCGATTTTCATGCTTACACCTCGTCCTTAGCCAAACAAAATAAAAAAACCTATATTTGCACATAAGAATACCATTAATGACATTCTATCACAAACATAGGTTTTGCCTGCCGAACAGTAACAATCCTTTAAATTTATTGTAAACGATTAATCTATTTATATCAAACAAATTGTTTTGTTATTTAGTTCCTTTATGCTAGACAACTTTCGTTTTCCTAAGATGGTAAGGGTTCTTCTTAAAGTTGATACTCCTTTAGCATCTCTTCGATTGCGAACGCTACCCCGTCCTCCTCGTTTGTTTTTGTTGTATATTTACAGATGTTCAGAATTTCCGGGTCAGCATTCCCCATGGCAACGCCACGTCCTGCCATTTCAAGCATACTTTTGTCGTTTAAATTGTCTCCCATTGACATGACATCCTTCATATCAATTCCCATACTTTCTGCTAATTCCTTAAGGGCTACGCCTTTTTTAGCTTCTGGATGGTTAAATTCCAGATTTAAATAGCCTGAAGAGGTAATGACTACTCCAGCCTCATCTTTAAGCTCATTAAACACTTGCTTATGGCTTTCCTCATCTTCCGCAAAGCTTAACAACTTATAAATTTTAAGATCATTTATGGCTTCCAGCTGTCCGTAATCCTCAACAAACTTAACACTCTCGTCCTGAAAACGCTGCTCAATCCGTTGATTAATTTCTTCATCTGTAAAATCAGGAAAAGCTGTTTTAAACCATCTAGTCATTCTTCTTATAAACTTGTCTCTTCCAAATGAAAATAAGCCTTTGTTCGTAAAAAATTCAGTATACATCTTACCGTTATGGCATGCAGTATACACCTTCTTGCAAACCGACAAATCCATTGGAATATCTCGTAAAACATTTCCATCAATATCAAATGAACTAGCACCGTTTAAAGTAATAACGGGACAAGTAATCCCTACTTCCTTAAGCGGCGTATGTGCAGCATCATAGGATCTTCCCGTTACAACCACAAATTTTATCCCTTTATCTATTGCCTTTTGAATGGCGCGCACATTTGTCTCGCTTACCTTGCTATTTTCGTTTAAAAGAGTTCCATCTAAATCTGAAGCAATCAGTTTCATCCCAAATCCCTCTTTCGTATAAAAATGAAAAAACCTAAATAAACTGTCTCCTAAAAAAAGAAACACCTTACTTAGGTTTTGCCTGCTTTACCAGTAACAATCCTAGATTCCATTATAACAACATATACAATTATTACAAAGTTCTTGATTATTGCATTAAAAAGGCTACTCACGACACGAGTAGCCTTTTTCTTTTTATTCCTCAATCGGCTCTGGATTTAAAGCACCATGTTTGATAATACTAATCAAATATCCGATTACCCCACCGACAATCGCTGGTACAATCCAACCTAATCCTACTGAATATAGAGGAAGAATGGATGTAAATAGGTCATTGATAGCCGCAATTTTTACGCCTGCTGCATTCAATCCGTCATTAATACTTAGGACGAGTGTAACAAAAATACTAACCTGGTATACTTCTTTCCGACCCTTGAATAGTGGGTGTAAGAATGTTAATGCCATTAAACAGATAGTCAATGGATATAGTGCCACTAGTACAGGAATTGAGAAGCTAATAATTTTACTTAAACCAAAGTTTGAGATAACTGCACTAAATAATGTAAAGATAACCGCCCATCGCTTATAAGAAAGAGCTGGAATTAATTTTGTGAAATAAGCTGCACAAGATGTGATAAGACCGATACTTGTTGTTAAACATGCTGCAATAACGATTACAGCAAGAATTACTTTACCATACCAACCAAAAAAGTGTTGAGAAGCAGCAGCTAAAACAGCACCACCATTTTCTAAAATGCCAAAGCCTTCTACACTTGTAGCTCCTAAAAATGCAAGTGAAGAGTAGATTGCTGCTAATAATACACCAGCTACTATTGCAACCTTACCTGTTGAAACCATGATTTCTTTTTTCGTACGTGCACCGCGTTCTTTCATGATATTAATAATGATAATTCCAAATACGAATGCTGCTAGTGCATCCATTGTGTTATAGCCTTCCTGGAAGCCTTTAAAGAAGCTATTAGTTGCATAGGTTTCTGTAGGATCTTGGATTGCCCCAATTGGATTCACAAATGCCGCGATAATAAGAATTGCAATAACCACCAGTAAAATCGGCGTCAATACTTTTCCGACAATATCAACAATCTTACTAGACTTTAATGAAAAGTATAATGTTAAACCGAAAAAGACGATTGTAAAAATAAATAATGGTAAGTAGCTTGATTGATTCTCTAAGAAAGGAACGATCCCAATCTCATAAGCTACCGTGTTTGTTCTTGGAATTGCAAATAAAGGACCAATTGTTAGATAAAGGGCAACGGTAAAGAAAACCCCATAAAATGGATTAACTCTGCCTGCTAGTGATTCCAAATCACTTTTACCTGAGAAAGCTAACGCCAAGATACCAAGAACAGGTAAACCTACTCCTGTAATAAGCATCCCGAAATTCGCTGAAAAAACATTACTTCCGGCCAATTGACCTATTTGAACTGGGAATATTAAGTTCCCCGCTCCAAAGAATAATGCAAATAACATAAATCCTACTGCTATGGTGTAGCTAAATGACCCTTTTGATGACATATATATTCCTCCTAAAACACCCTAGAACATCTATTTTTCCGATAACATATCTAGAGCATAAAATTATTCTAGTAAAGTCGTCTTGCTTACAAATCTCAATTTGATAGTCATTAATATATCACACAAAATATTCAAAATCAACACTTTTCAGAAAATAAAATTATATCAAAATACTTTTAATAATAAATGTAAGTATTGGAATATAGTTCCATTGCACCAGAGTGATTCAGATGTCCTTCTTTCGGCCTTATTTTCCTTGAAGGAAAAACCCATTCCAACAAAGAAGTAATGTAGTAACGAGCAAACTAAAAACGGAAGGGATGATTGAATGAAGATTGCTATTTTATCCGATATTCACGTCGGCCTGAATCGCAAAAATACAGGGATGGATATCATGTCACAGATAATAAAATGGATTGCAATCAAAAGACCCGAGGCATTTATCATAGGTGGTGACATGACAGCTGGCCCTGTAAAAAGCCTTGGTTTGTTAAATCAATTGCAAGAGGAATTTCCAAAAATGAAACTATTATTTGTCCATGGAAATCATGATATTTACCATGAAGATTCTAAATCTGCTTATGATATACTACTTAAATTTCCTGGTAATCTGGGAAATGGTCCGGTTGAATTGAATGACGAGTGGGTTGTAATTGGTGATGGGGGCTGGTATGACTATAGCTTTGGAATTGAAGGCTATACAGAGGAACAGTTTTCGATTGGAACATTTAATGATTTTACTTGGCCTGATAAGATTAACGCCCATTGGCCAGATTCAGACCAAATGGAAACGAGACGCTACCTTGAAAAACTTGAAGGTTGGCTGCAAAAATATAAAGGTAAAAAGATCATTATGGTTACACATGTCGTCCCTTTCTCACGATATATACAAGTAAAGAACGATCCCAGTTGGGACTTTTTCAATTCGATGATGGGAAGTACGCAATTTGGTGAATTAGCGGAGAAGTATCAAGTAAAAAAATATATTTTTGGCCATATCCACACGAGATATCACGAGCACTATAGAGGAATCGAAATAATCTGTAACCCGCTTGGGTATTATCCTCACGAATGGAACTCCGCTAACGCAGAGGAAGAAATTTGTTCTACCATTAAGTTTATAGAAATTTAGATGTAAGCCTGTATCAGTAAATTGATGCAGGCTTTTTTTTCGAATAAGAACCAATTCCTTAGAACAAATTAAGAAAAAGTTGGTTTCGAAAGGATTGTCATACATGATTAAAAATTCCATAAGAGTGTTTATTGTTTTATGTTCGGTCGCTGCAGCCGTACTTCTTCCTAAGAAATCGTACATAAAATATTTACCCGTTACCTTATTTTCCTCTTGCGTTGTCATGTTTGAGATCTTCTATTTTACAGTACATAAGCTTTGGAAGGTAAAAGGCGGCGTCGGTGCGTTGGTGTGTGACACCTGTATATTAATGTTGGGCCCTTATCTTTTTGCAAATTATTGGGTGTTCCACCTTTCAAAAGGGAAGTTTCTCCCATACACCATCATTAACCTTGTAGCAGATTGGATTTACGCATATCCAGTCGTATCATTGCTAAGAAAGCTACAATTTTTCAAGCTAAAAGTTAGTTCAGCCACGTTCTTTACACTAATTTTCTCAAATGCTCTTATGAATTTTATCTTCAACAAATTTTATGAGAAATGCATCGCTCCATATCAAACAACGAGTTACCGGGAATTCAATGAGGCTAACCTACCTTAATAAATAACCCAAATAAAAAGAGACCTATTAATTCACCCCGAATTAATAGGTCTCTTTTAAAATAATACTTTAAAAAGTTACTCATTAACGTGTTACTCCACTACAGTATCGGCCCCACCTTCGCCAAATACCATGATGACCACACATGTCATCCACCTGACTTCATTATAATTGACAGCGCTTTCATTTTCAATTAAAACATTTCTGCAAGTTTCGACACAGGGACGGTTCTAGTGGTCCATCCAAAGTAATTCAACCCGTTTCCAAACCCGTATATTTAAGTGAATGCCTTTCTTTGAACCACTGAAAGGTCCAAATTGAAAACCCTACCCATGTGGCACTTGCAAAATAGCCACCGATAATATCGGTTGGGTAATGGACCCCCAGATAAATTCGACTCATCCCAATTCCGAAAATCATCATTGCACTAAATAATAGAAGCGCTGTTCTCCCCCACCGTACTGGAATATGGCGCCACAACAGGAACGTAGAAATCCCATAAAACGTAAAAGCACTCATCGCATGGCCACTTGGAAAGCTATAGCCCGAGACTTCAACCAATCGATGAAAGTCAGGTCTAGCCCGTTTAAACAATTCCTTCAGTAAATAGTTCAAAATCGGCGATCCAACCATGACTCCAACAAATAAAATGAGCTCGTAGCGATGCTTCAAAACTTTATATAGACAAAACAGAATAAAAATGGATAGCAAAATGATAACTGGAGCTGACCCAATAAACGAAAGGAACTTCATCAGGAAGGTTAGCCACACAGACTCTAACCCCTGTACCAGCGATATAATATGGCTATCAAAACGAATAATATCATGACCATGGACAAAATATGCTAGTAGACCAAACACGATAAGAGAAAAAAGACAAAGGATAAAAGCAATAGATAACTGACTTTTTAATTTCATTTACGGCACACTCTTCCCTTTTGATACCTTTAGTATTATTAAATGAAAAAAGATTATACAAAATTGACTATTCCTCACTAAAAACGTCGGTGTGATAGAATAGAAGAACCTATATTAAAAAAGGTTGTGTGATGTGTGAAGCGAGTGCTTGCGATTAGTGATATTCACGGCGATTTAGATAAATTCGAGCGACTATTGGAGCTTGTACAATATGACCATAAGCATGATCAACTTTTGTTGCTAGGAGACTACGTTGATCGTGGACCACAGTCAAGGGCTGTTTTAGATAAAGTGATTCAATTACGAAGCCAGGGTGCGATTGCGTTGATTGGAAATCATGAAAAAATGATGATGGATGCCTTTCGTGCTGATTCGATGAGTGTCAAAAGGTGGTTTTACAATGGTGGAATTAAAACCCTACAAAATTACGGCTATCACATTGAAAAAGATGATGCAAACTACTGGTACACAACAGAGGAAATGCCAAACCTTCTTGAAATGAATGAAGAAATCGGTGCTCATTTAAAAATCCTAAAGGAATTTCCTTACTACTATGAAACGGATACTCATATTTTTGTTCATGCTGGCGTTCATCCGGAAACACCATTAGAATCAACAAAACCCCATTTGCTGGTGTGGATTCGAGAGGAATTTCACAATGGATATTCCGGAGAAAAGACAGTCGTCTTCGGCCATACACCTACAAAATACTTACATAAAAGCAATGAAATGTATTTCGGAGAAAATAACATCATCGGCATTGATGGCGGCTGTGCATATGGTGGAAGACTTTATTGCTATGACGCAACTAACTCACAAATTTATTTTGTCGAATAATTACCATGGGGTGGGTTCAAAGGGAACCAAGAGAACCGTCCCCATGGTTCCTTATGATTTCCACAAACTTTGTAGATGCGGGTGATAGTGGAACGTTTTTCATGTAACAGATGCCGATGCTTCGTTTTGGAACTTCTTCTTTTAGCCGCACCTTATGTAAGATTCCCTTCTCTAAATATTCCTGAGAAAACTCCTTGGTGACACAAGCAATACCTAGATTAATTTTTGCAAACTCAAGTAGGAGGTCGTGGGAGCCCAGTTCAAACTCAGGTGAGATTCTTAAGCCCTTTGATAACAAAAAATCGTCCACATATTTTCGCGAAACAGATTTTGGTTCTAGAATAATTAAAGGATGTTTCAGTAATTCAGTTAAACTCACTTGCCTTGGTAAACGTTTTTTATATTTTTCTCCACACACAAAAATATCATGAATATCCATGCACGGGATTTGTGCCAGGGCAGGATCATCGACAGGGAAATTACATATGGCAAGATCAACCTCGCCCATCTTCAATAAAGAAATAAGTTCCTGGGTAGTCCCGTTTTCGATGATAAACTTAATATTGGGATATTCCATGTGGAAGGTTTCTAAGTATGTCAGTAAAAAGTACTTTGAAATCGTATCCCCTACACCAATTATCAATTCGCCTTTTGTTAAATTCTTGATTTCTAAAATCATTTCCTCCCCGACTTTGAGGAGATTCATTGCAGAATGGACATATTCAAATAATAGCTTCCCCTCATTGGTCAAAGAAACCCCTTTTGGAGTCCGATTAAATAACCGTATGTCCAGTTCTCTTTCCAGCTGCATCATTGCCTGACTAACCGCGGGCTGTGTCATGTAAAGTTCCCTTGCCGCTTTTGAAAAGCTACCATTTTTAGCAACTATACTAAAAACCTTATATAAATCTAATTTACCTATCATATAACTCACCCTTATACCCATTATTAGATATATTAATTTTACTTATATCACATAATAGATGTATAGTACTAGTGGATACTAATTACATTAATCTTATCAGCATGTAGGAGTGATCGTTTTGGAAAGAGTAGTAGGAACAGTTGCAAGAGGTTTACGTGGACCTATCATCAATAAGGGTGACAGCATTGAGCAAATTGTTGTTGATACTGTATTAAAGGCTTCTGAGGTCGAGGGCTTTGCAATTCAGGATAAAGACATCATCACTATTACTGAGTCTATTGTGGCTCGCGCTCAAGGAAACTATGCGACCATTAATGATATCTCGAAGGATGTAGAAGCAAAATTCGGCGATGACACAATTGGCGTCATATTCCCGATTCTAAGCCGTAACCGTTTTGCAATCTGTCTTCGTGGAATCGCGAAAGGTGCAAAGAAAATTGTCCTAATGTTAAGCTATCCTTCAGATGAAGTGGGTAACCATCTTGTGGACCTCGACCTTCTTGATGAAAAAGGTGTAAACCCTTGGACAGATGTTTTAACAGAACAGCAATTCCGTGACCTTTTCGGACACAATAAACATCCTTTTACTGGTGTAGATTACATTGATTACTATAAATCATTAATTGAAGAATACGGGGTTGAATGTGAGGTTATCTTCTCAAATAATCCAAAAACCATTCTAGACTATACAAAGAGCGTGTTAACTTGTGACATCCATACAAGAATTCGCACAAAGAGAATTTTAAAAGCAAATGGCGGCGAAAAGGTATACAGCCTTGATAATATTCTTGCAGAATCAATCAACGGAAGTGGCTATAATGAACAATATGGTTTACTTGGCTCTAACAAAGCTACAGAGGAAAGCATAAAGCTCTTCCCACGTAATTGCCAGCCAATCGTTGACAAAATCCAGGAACTTCTTAAAGAGAAAACTGGTAAAAATGTAGAGGTTATGGTTTACGGAGACGGTGCGTTTAAAGACCCAGTCGGAAAGATTTGGGAGCTTGCTGATCCAGTTGTTTCCCCTGCCTATACTGCAGGTCTTGAAGGTACACCAAATGAAGTAAAATTAAAATACCTTGCTGATAACAATTTTGCGGATTTAAAAGGTGAAGAGCTTAAAAATGCAATTTCTGAGTTTATCGCAAACAAAGAAGGTGACCTTGTTGGTCAAATGGAGGCACAAGGTACAACACCTAGAAGATTAACTGACCTTATTGGTTCTCTTTCTGACTTAACATCAGGAAGCGGAGACAAAGGTACTCCATTCGTCTTCATCCAGGGTTATTTTGATAACTATACAAAATAAGTAGGTAAAAAACAGTCATATAGAACTCGCCATAGTAAAATGGGCGAGTTTCTTTATTAGGAAAACACACTAGCATACGTAAAATAAGCGGAGAATTTTCGGTTATATGCGAAATGAAGCTTATTTCGGGGTGAATAAGGGTAGGTTTTCCGATTATGCCCAGCAAAATCCCCCATTTTCCAATTTTTCGAATCCATAGGCGGAATATCTCCGTCTAGAAGGTTACTTTTAATGATTAATTACGAATTTGGCGAAATTTTTCCGTCTATTTATCAGCTCGGATGCTTGTGGTATTCTCTTACTAGGTAAAAAAGATAGGAAGGATGATAGTTTGATCAATTTAGTCAACTACAATTGGGAGGCCCTACTCATCAATTCAGGTTTCACAATCTTAAAATTAATCGGGATCTTCATTGCGTTTTTCATTGTAAAAAAGATTGGAAACAAAGTCATTGACCGCACCTTTACAAAATTACAGGATAAACAAAATATTTCTTTAGGACGAGCCCATACGCTTCAAAGGCTGATGGAAAATATCCTCTCCTATGCATTGATCTTTATTTTAGTTGCCTCCATATTTGACATCTTTAATATACCTGTTGCAAGTCTTATTGCCGGCGCTGGAGTCGTGGGACTAGCAATTGGTTTTGGAGCACAGGGACTAGTAAGTGATGTTGTAACTGGTTTCTTCTTACTATTAGAAAAGCAAATTGATGTGAACGATTATGTAACCCTTGGAGCCCTTGATGGAGTTGTTGAATCTGTAGGATTACGTACCACACAAATTCGAGGATTTGATGGAACCCTACATTATATTCCGAATCGTGACATTAAGACTGTGAGTAACCATTCTCGAGGAAATATGCGCGCACTTGTTGATATAAAAATTGCTTACGACAAGGACATTGATCAAGCCATTATTGTAATGCAAGAAGCTTGCGACCGAGTTGCTGCCGATAATCCATCTATTGTCGATGGACCAAAAGTCATTGGTGTTCAAGACATCGGAACCTCTGATATTGTGTTGCGTGTAATTGCTAAAACAGTAAATGGCGAGCAGTGGGAAGTTGAACGCCAATTGCGGAAAGCCATTAAGGAGGCATTTGACGCCGAAAAAGGTAATTCCAATGTCACATCAGAATAGCAAAAGCCTATTTAAATTGGCCCTCGATAAATTGAAAAGGGACATCCGTTTGACTGGATGCCCCTTTTTTTATATCTATTAGTTACGATTATTGTGCAGTGTATCCGCCGTCAACGATTAAGCTGTTACCTGTCATGAATGTGGAATCGTCACTAGCAAGGAATAATACAGCTTTCGCCATTTCTTCTGCTTGTCCAAGACGTTTCATTGGAGTCATACCGCGTAATACCTCTTTGCTTTCTTCAGGAATAATTGGAGTATCAATGAATCCCGGGCATAAAGCATTTACACGAATATTCTTTTCTGCATATTCAAGTGCAAGAGAACGAGTTAAGTTCACTACGCCAGCTTTTGCTGCGTTATAAGCTGCTGAACCTGGAGATCCAACCCAACCGTACATAGATGCAGTGTTTACGATTACTCCACCATCAGCTTTTAAGAATTCACGAATTGCTTCACGAGCTACTAAGAAAACTCCGTCTAAGTCTACATTTACTGTATTTCTCCACTCAGAGTATTCTAACTCATGTGATGGTTGAACGCGACCAATTCCTGCGTTATTGAAAACAACATCCACTTTTCCAAAAGCTTCAATTGTTTGTTTATAGATATTTGCTACTTCTTCTTCACTTGTAATGTTTGCTTTCACAAATAAAGCTTCTGCGTTTAGCGCTTTCAATTCTGCTTCAAAAGCTTTTCCTTTTTCTTCGTTTAAGTCTACTAGAACAACCTTTGCTCCTTCTTCAACAAATAAACGAGCAGTTGCTGCTCCAATTCCTGAAGCTCCCCCAGTTATGATTGCCACTTTATCTTGTAATTTTCCCATGATGTAATCCCCCTTAAGATATAATATGGATATAGTATTACCCAATGCTAGAGAGTAATACAAACGGTGTTGTCACCATTTGTTCACAATTTTATTCTACTATTCTGGTTATAATAAACAATCATCAAAGAAAATCAAAATGTCTAATTAATAGACACTTTTAATAAAAATGTCTTTTTTGGGGGAGGTTTTTTTAATGAATGATGAATATGAATTGGACGATAGTTTGAAACGCCGAAATCGAACAAAAGAACATTTAAAGCTTGCCCTCATCGACCTGATCAAGGAAAAGGGGTACCATTCGGTTTCTGTAAAGGACATTGTCAATAAGGCTTCCTATAATCGCAGTACCTTCTATGTCCACTACCATGACAAAATCGATTTAGCAGAGGATTTACTAGATTCCATGATGACAGGATTATGGAATTCTGTAGGAAAACCATATTCATCAGGGCAAAGGGTATATACATCAAAGATCGGTAAACCGTCTTTTCATATTGTGTCCTTTATTGATGAGCATCGAAACTTTTTTGAACTCATTAAATATGACGATACATTGCCAGGGTTACACACCATTTTTCCGCAAACCATTTTAAAAATATATCAAGAAAAATTTATATTTGAAACAATCAACAACATTCCAGTCAACATGGACTATTTCAAACGTTACACAGCTTACGGCTTTTACGGGCTTATCCAAAATTGGATAACAAGTGGATTTAGGGCAACTCAGGCTGAGTTTATTGAGGAAGTCATTGATTTAACAAAAACGCATATATACTCATTTAAATATACTGGTAACTAAAAGGATGGGTTCTTTATGTGAACCCGTCCTTTTTAATAGATTTGTCTCCGAAGCTCTGACGCAACTAATTGCATATCCTCCAACAAAAGCGGATACAAGTTTGGTCTTCTTCTTGCAGCGAGCGGATGATACGCGACAGTCGTTTGATAGCCATTTATCTGGTAAAAGTTTCCCCTCAGCCCTTTCACTTCAAGCTCGGGATTACCGAAAAATGACTGAACGGCAACATTTCCAAGACAAATAATCAACTTAGGTTTATGTTCTTCCAATTGGGCATACAAATGACGGATACAAATTTCCCTTGTTTTTTCCTTGTCATAGGCTTTTACCGGTCTTCTTTTTAAAATATACGTTACATACAATTGCTCTTTATCTATACCTGCTTCATGAGCCGCTTTCTGCAAGGTCTGCCTTGTTCCACAAATCATTGGATTGCCTTCACGGTCTTCTCGTGCACCTGGATTATCTAAAATAATCATAATAGGTGCTTTTGGATTCCCCTCACCCCATGTCATTCGCGACCCTTGCTGGTACAAACCGCACTCCTTACAATCCTTCTGATCTTCAGGCGGTGGGTCCTCATTCCACATAACTGGACAAAATGAATTCACATACCTCACACTCCTTGAGGTTAGGATAACCAAAATAAAAAAAATCTGGACTGTTTACTAAGTCCAGATTTTTTATTATAGTACATTTTCACTGACGATTTGAAAAATAAGAAGCACTGTTACAATCCTTAAAATTGGCTTTACATACTGGGGCTTTAGCTTTTGAGCAATACGCACCCCAATTTGTGCTCCTGTAAAAGAACCTAGCAACAACGCAATTGTAACAGGCCAAATAATTTGACCTGTCGCAATGTATGTGATTGCAGCCCCAAAACAACTAGAGAACGTAGCAAGTCGTACCAAGCCAACTGCTCGAATATATGCGATGTTTAAGTGATTATATAGATAGAGCATTAATGTGCCCTGTCCAGGACCAAACAACCCATCATAAATTCCAATACTGTATAGCCCCGGTGCACTGACTTTACTGAACTTCAGAGGCTCATTTCCGGTAAAATTCCCTTTTCCGATAAAAGAAACAATAAAAGCAAATAATAACAGGACAATCGCAACTATATACATATTTTCCGCTGAAATCCGTGAAGCAATAAAGCCCCCGCTGACCCCACCAGCCAAGCTAACAGGTATAATCCAAGCGGATTCTTTTAATGAGAGTTCCTTTTTTCGCATTAAGTAGAAAAAACTTGAGAACGAGCTTATTGTGTTTGAAACTTTATTCGCTCCAATTGCCGAATGAACAGGCACACCTAAAAGCAACATTGACGGCAAGCTAATCAATCCCCCACCACCAGCAAGTGTCCCTAAAGTCGTCGCACATATCCCAATAAAAAATAGAATAATATATTCCATTTCGTACCACCCCTTGTACCTTAAGTATAGTAGCAAAAAAGTGATAAAGAAATTTAATCTTTATTATGAAAATGGATAAGTTTTCCCTATGGACCAGACACAAAATGTTAACAGAATTTTCATATTTATTTAGTTAGTTTTCTTTTAAAATAAGGATAGAAATATAGAAAGGAAGTGGAAGTGTGTTACTCAAAGCACGAACTGAATCAGATGAATTGTTAACCCTGCGATTTTTAAACATTCGAACGGAGTTAACATCAAAAGAAAAATATTATTATCAAAACCTTGAAAGAGGCTATGAGGGTGAGCTGAGGTTTGATTCCATGATACAAGACCTTGGGGAAGAACGGTACGTTATCAATGACTTATGGCTTGAGATGAACAATTCCTTTTTTCAAATTGATTCGACGGTTATTTCACAGGGAGCTATTAACCTTCTTGATATAAAAAATTTCCAAGGTGACTGTTATCTGGACTCAGATAATCTCTATTCTGTTTCTACTGGACGTGAATATAAAAATCCCATAAATCAGTTAAACAGATGCGCATCTTTATTCCGCCAACTGCTTCAAAGCCTCAATCTAAATTACCTTGTGGATGCCTCCATTATTTTTATCCATCCAGAATTCACACTATATCAAGCACCTCTTGACAAGCCTTTTATTTTACCTACTCAATTAAATCGGTTTTTAAGAGATTTAAATAAGGGTTCTTCTCAGTTGAATGACGGGCATAGGAAACTTGCCCAAACATTACTGGAACTTCATCAGACGAAAAACCCTTTTGCAAAGTTACCGGCTTATACGTATGACCAAATTAAGCCTGGGACCTATTGCAAGAACTGTAAGTCATTTCAGGTTTCAATTAGGCACCATCATTTATTTTGTAATAGCTGCGGGGAGCAGGAAAAAATCGACCAAGCAATTATGCGGAATGTGAAGGAATTTAGTTTGCTATTTCCAGATCAAAAAATTACAACCCAAGCAATATTTGACTGGTGCAAACTGGATTTATGCAAACGTACATATTCACGAGTTCTTAAGAAGAACTATAATTCTATCGGCACTACCAGAAATACTTATTATAGTTAGAATTTTGAGGATTAAGAATGAATATTTCCAACCCTATCTAGCTTTTTAGATAGGGTATTTTTCTTTTTGGCTGGAACTTTTATTGCCCTTTTTATCAAACTTAGTCCAAATGATACCGGCAATTAGACAAAGGTTGGGAGTTTTGCTTTCGGACTCTTATACTCTGTTTCTCGCTTTCCATGTCCGAATGACTACTTGATTCGGACTCCACTCCACATCTTCGCCTTCTCTCTGTCCATGACCTTCGCTTTTGGACTCTATTACTCTCTTTTTCTGCTCTCTTGTCCAAATAATACCGGCATTCTGACTCATCTCAACACTTTCATCATCTCTCTGTCCAAATGACACTCGCTTTTGTACTCTATCACTCTCTTTTTCTGCTCTCTTGTCCAATTAATACTGGCATTCTGACTCATCTCAACACTTTCATCATCTCTCTGTCCAAATGACCATCGCTTTTAGACTCTATCACTCTCTTTTTCTGCTCACTTGTCCAAATGGCACCTGCATTGCGACACACTTTTGCACTTTCATCATCTCTCTGTCCAAATGACTCTCGCTTTTAGACTCTATCACTCTGTTTCTCGCTTTGCATGTCCGAATGACTACTTTATTTGGACTCCACTAAATATTTTCGCCTTATCATTGTCCAAATGACAACTGCATTCGGACTCATTTCCGCATCTTTGCTTTCTTTCTGTTCAAATCGTACTCAAATTTCTGATTTAAGACACAAAAAACAGCCTTGCTTGGTTGCTAGGCTGTTTCTACTTTCTTTCTCCCATAGACACAAAAAAACCACTTGCTTGAAACCAAGACAAGTGGATTTTTTCATTTTCATTATCCCATAATAAGCAAATAAATAAAGAACACAACCATCATCACTAAACCAAATGGAGCACCGAATTTGGCCCATTCTTTACTTGTGATTCCAAGTTTGTTGGCTGATATGATGTTAGGAATATTTCCTGGGATAAGCATCCCACCACTAATGATTAGCCCTAATAGCAAGAAACGTAGGGTTTCTGCATTCATGGATGGACTAATCTCAGCTGCAGCAAGTGTAGCATTATCGAGAACTGCTGAAATCATATTAATCCAATATAAAACCCCAGGCTGTAAATGAAGTAAATACTGATTTACTAGTGGCTCGTAACCTGCCCCTAGCAATGTTAGACCCATGACGAATAAGTAAATTTTAAACGAACGAATAATAATTTCAGAATAATTTTCCGCCTGGTTGTCCCCATCTAAGCCGCCATCACCCTCAACGGGTTTTAGTGCAAAGAACGCTACAACACCAATAGCAAGAACCGCAACAATAACTTCCAAGCCAATTAATTGAAAGAGATAAAAGAAATCCTCTTTTAATTTACTAGTCGTAATCGTCGATAATGGTTCCCCAACTGGCGTTAATACTGCTCCTAGCCCTATTGAAAAACACGCTAAGATAACAGTACGAATTTCCGTTTTGCGGTCCAAACTTAACGTACTTACGATTGATACGAGTACGATAGCGGCAATAATAGCAGTGATCACACTGGATAATAACCCTAAAACGACTATAATAATTGCAAGAAATAGACGAACATCCATTTTGTGACTTACTTTTAAAATAGCTCCTTCAATCGGCGTCTTCAACCATTTGAATAACAAGCCAGCGATAAGTACAGCTAGCGTAATGAAAATTGGGTCTTCTAAAGCGTGAAAAAATAATTTTCTATTAAAGACACCACTTACTAGTGCCGCTAGAAGTCCCATGACAAATAAAAATGGCTCTAAGTTTCGTTCAATTGGCTTTACAACGAAAGGTAAAAATAGAACGAGTAATAAAATAATAATGAGTCCAGCAGTCATAATGTATTCCTCCAATCCCTCTGTTTTTCCAGTTACTTTTACTAGTAGACCTCATGTATTGCTGGGTAAATTTCTGTGACACTCTATGATCACGTAATCTCGACTCAATTTATTTTAACACACTTTTCAGAAGAGTTTTAATAAAATTTACGGCAGTTTACTTATCATCCAAAAACCCGAAAGTTCCACATACCTAGTTGCGCAAATTAAACATTCCACACTAAAATTACACATATTTAATAGCCTTCAAGGCGCATAATTCGGTATTCGGTACTATTTCTACGATAACAGCAGATTATGTCTACTAGAAATGCCCTAAAGGGAACTTATCACGAAATACGTTGGATTATCGCATTTGATTCCATTACTTTATTATTGGTATACTTACACTCGGTTAAGCGAACCGTACGTTTCTATTTATTTTTCAGGATATTAACTTGTGAAATTATTCACAAACAAAAAAGGAGTTGATAAGATGGGATCTGTTATCCAATCGGAGCAAAATCGCAACGAAGCGTTGAGTGATGATTATTCCTTGGATAGAGTACCACTTAACAAAAGAAACATGAGTTGGTTAAGTATAACGAATATTACATTCGGAATTGCAACGGCTATTTTTTATTTCCAAATGGGAAGTGTTATGGCACTACAGTTTGGTGCTATTAACGCAATCATTTCCGCTATATATGCGATTATCGTTGCCGGTATTCTTGGAACATTCATTGCGTACTTATCTGCAAAGTCTGGTATGAACGTCAATTTATTATCAAGGGGTGGCGGATTCGGCTATATTGGCGCATCATTAACCTCCATTATTTATGCCACAAACTTCATCATGTATTGTGCCCTTGAAGGTTTAATTCTAGTTTCCGCGGTCCATGAATTCTTACCTATTATTCCCGAATGGGCTTTAATTCTTTTCTTTGGTACCCTCGTCATTCCATTAAATTGGTTTGGAATCAAACAATTGGACAAATTACAAAAATGGTCATTACCGCTTTTTGGTGTTTTTTTAATTGCCGCAATTGTGGTGGCCGCTATGAAACCATCTTTATATGATGGTAGCTTTTGGTCTTATATGCCAGAGAATGTTCAAGTTGGAGGAACCGCCCTCTTACTTTGTATAGGTATGCAGCACGGGATTATGGGATTAACTCCTTTACTTGCATCCGACTATGCTCGTTTTCTTAAACCCAAGGACAGGAAAATTGGAGTATTTGCAATTGGGTTTGTCCCACAGATTTTCTGTTTTGGTGTAATGGGTGGTTTAGGTATTTGGTTCGGTGTTCGTCTAGGAGAGCCAAATCCTGGTGTTTACATCGTTACGCTTCTAGGTATGTGGGGAGCACTCTTTACAATGATTACCCAAGTAAGAATTAACGTTACAAATATTTATAGTGGTTCACTGTCCCTTTCGAACTTCTTCGAAAACGTTTTTAATTTTAAACCTGGAAGACGTTTTTGGGTGGTTGTGACTGGCGTGTCTGCAATCTTCTTAATGCTTGGTAATATCGTCAACCATCTTAGTACAGTATTGACTTTCCAAGGAGTTTTCCTATTATCTTGGGCAGCCATTTTAGTTTCCGATGCGGTTTTCGTTAAGAAAATCTTAAAACTTAGCCCTGGCTATTATGAGTCTAAACAAAAGAACTTATTTAAATGGAATCCCGTCGGTGTTGGTGCATTATTGATTTCATGTAGCCTTGGCACAATCGCCGCACTTGGATATATGGGAACATTTCTACAAAGTACGGCAGCATTTTTTGCAGCAATACTCGCCTCTATCCTAACTATTATTTTGGCTGTTGCAACAAAAGGAAAATATTATATTAAGGAAGAAGCAACTGATATTAATAAAGAAGAATACGTCGCTTAGCGTTTTAACCCTCTACTTTTAAAAAAGTGGAGGGTTATTTTTATCCTCTTATTAAAGCCAAAATTCGCTGAAAAATAGTTTTAAATAAGATATAATCGAATTTAGATATACTAATCTTATGAAAATTGTGAAACGGAGGAATAAATCTTGTATCCTAATATTCTTAGACATCCTGGACCTACTCCAATTCCTAAAAAAGTGGAACTGGCAATGGCCCAAAATATGATTAGCCATCGAACACCAGAATTTGTAAAGCTCTATCAAGATGCAACTGGGCGTGTCAAATCTGTTTTCGGAACTGAGCAAGATATTTTGCTTCTTCCTTCAGGTGGAACAGCAGCACTAGAAGCAGCTGTGGTAAATACGGTTTCTCCTGGAGATGAAGTTGTTGTCATCACAGTGGGTGCCTTTGGGGATTATTTCGTTTCAATCTGTGAAAAATATGGCTTAACTGTACATAAACTAGCAAAAACTTGGGGTGAAGCTTGCACAAAAGAAGACCTAATTGAATTTTTGAAACCGCTATCTAATATTAAGGCTGTTTTTGCTACGTATAATGAAACTTCAACAGGAATCTTAAACCCTGTCAACGAACTAGCAGAAGTCGTACGCAATCATTCAGATGCTCTCTTCATTGTCGATGGAGTAAGTTGTATTGGCGGCGCTCCTGCTGAAATGGATGAGTGGGGCATCGATATTTTGGTCACTGGTTCACAAAAAGCAATGATGCTTCCTCCGGGACTTGCCCTGTTAGCCGTAAGTGAAAAAGCTTGGAAAGCCATAGAGGCTAATCAGTCTTCTGCTTATTATTTAAATCTATTAAGCTATCGTGAGTGGGCGAAAAAAGGAATGACACCTAATACGCCAGCAATTTCACTCATTATGGGACTTTCTGCTGTGTGTGATTTAATTGAGGAGGAAGGCGGATTTTCGAAAACCGTTGAACGACATGAATTGATGAAAAATATGGTTCGAGAGTCCATGAAGGCTTTGTCAATAGGATTGTTAACAAGTGAAAAGTATGCCTCACCAACAATTACTGCAGTTTGTGCCCCAGAAGGATTGGATTTGGCTGCCTATTTAGGGCACTTAAAAAAGAAGTATCACCTTGATTTTGCTGGTGGTCTTGGCCATCTTCAAGGTAAAATTTTCAGATTTGGACATATGGGCTATTGCCTCCCTAGCGATATCCTTCAAGCTGTATCCCTAATGGAAGCAGGATTGCAGGACTTTGGCTATCGATTTGAGCCTGGTGCTGGAGTGAATGCAGCACAGAATGTCTTCTTGTCTTCATTAAGAAAGTAATAAAAAAAGGTGCCTGACCCCAACTCATATTAACGAGTGCGGGCCAGGCACTTTTTTTAGTCATTGATTTCGGCCTCAATTCGGCTCATAAATTCCTCAGCTGCGTTGTACCCTTGCTGTTTCAAATACCAGTTATTTGCGGCAGCCTCAATAAGCCCTGCTACATCACGTCCTGGCTGTAGCTGAATTTCAATCGAAGGAATCTTAACATCCATATATTCCATGGTGTTGATTTCCTGATCCAAATCGTTATACAAGCCATCTTTTTCCCATTTCGTTAAATGAATATCGAGGGATATGCGCGTTTCATCTTGAAAGGCTTTTCGCCCATACATGCGAACCACATTTAATAAGCCGATACTGCGAAGGGCCAAAAATTCTTTTGTTTTTTCATCATGTGTTCCAAGAATCGTTTGAGAGCTTAGCTTTTTTAACACGACGATGTCATCCGCAACGAGCCGGTGTCCTCTACGAATTAATGTGTGGGCTGTCTCACTTTTTCCAACACCTGAATTTCCTCGAATGAGAATGCCAATCCCAGATACATTCATACAAACTCCGTGGACCGCAATTTCCTCAGCCAATTCCTTAATCAAATAGGCATCCAATTTTACGATAAAATCAGAGGTTATCTCAACTTCTTTCGTTACCAACAACGGAATCCCTTGATCCACACAGTGCTGTGTTAAATAAGTGAGTCCCTCTTCCCCACATGTGACGATAAAACAAGGAGGATGATATTGAACAATATTACCAATCCGAATTCTACGTTCCTCTTTTGTAAGCTTATGTAAATATGTAACTTCTTTTTTCCCTAAAATTTGAACCTGCTCTGTCGGAAAAAAGTCGAAGTGGCCTACGAACTCTAGTCCTGGACGATGTACCCGGGATTGCGTAATCGTATTTTTCAGCTGACCCTCACCGGCCAATACCTTCAACGAAAACTTCCGTACCAAGTCTTCTACAGTTATTTTCTTCACAATTCCATTCACCGTCCAAATTCCCTTTTTATAGAATTATACTTTATGTTAGGTGAAAACGTCATCATATTTAGGAAAATAATTTGGCTAGTTAGTCTGCCCCCCGGGTGAGCCGGAAGGCTTTTAATATGGGTGGGATTACAGGTTTGTCCGATACAGTTTCATGTTGGGTCGGTATCTTTAAATTTGGAGCCTATATAATTGGTTCTAGGGATGATATCCCGCTTTTAAATTTTGAGCCGATAACATAAAAAAGAGCTTCCCGAAATGGAAAGCTCCTTTTTATAAACCTTTCACAGTTTCCCAGATTTCTTCGTTTACTGGAATTCCCTCTTTTAGGTTTTCTTCACGTTCCCTCGCTGTTCTTTCACCTGGATATAATATTTCCGTAACGCCATCCCGCTTTGCTGAGGTCTTTATATACTCAGACATATTTTCAATATAGGAGTCCGCAAAATCTTCACCCGCATAAGCAGTCGGATTTATCGCAATAAATACTTGTGAAATTCCTTCGTCCCTTGCATCCATTCTCATATCAAATGTTGATCTACCAACTGACAACGCAGAGACTACCATATCGATGGCGATAGAAAGCCCTGATCCTTTCCAAAAACCAGCAGGCAGAACCTCTCCACCGTTTAAAATTGCGTCTGGGTCATTCGTAAGATTACCCGCTGCATCGAAGCCACCATCAAATGGGAGCTTCACTTCTGCTAGTGAATAGGTCTGCAGCTTCCCGTATGAAAATAAAGACTGAGCCATGTCCAATAAAACATGTCCTCCATTTTTCTGTGGGATCGATATAATCAAGGGATTATTCCCGATTCGCTTTTCTGTTCCACCCCATGGCGGCATATTTGGAAATGTATTGGTCATGCAAATTCCGATACAGCCCGCATCGGCTGCTTTCAAACCATATGTACCTCCACGTAACCAGTGGTTCGTGTTACTTAACGCAACACAGCCAATGCCAAATTCTTTGGCGAGTTCAACCGCTCTTTCCATCGCAATGCCTGCATTAATTGGGCCAAACCCCAATTGGCCATCCCATTGTTCAAGCGAACCGATACCGTTTCGTTTTTCCGGACGCATATTTGGCTTAATCGCACCCTCATCTATAGCCTTCACAATAGAGGGAAACCTGTTCAACCCGTGTGAATAGACACCATCCCGACTATTATCAGCGATAATGGATGCAGCCGCTTCTGCCATTTCTTCCTCAAAGCCTCTTTTTATAAGGACTCTCTTAATTTCATTTTTTAAGTCATCATAATGTACACGCATGTTTATTCCTCTTTCCCTTTTACTACTGGGTTTTCTTCATAGGAGACCCAATCGCTATAACTTCCTGCGTATAGTCTTACATTCTTAAACCCTGCCATTTTTAAAGCAATAAAATTGGGGGTTGCCGTTACACCTGAACCACAATAAACAATAATCTCATCTTCATTGTTAAGGTCGGCAAATCTTTTTTTCTGTTCTTCGCTATTTTTAAAGACGCCTTGCTCCAAGCTTTCTGCCCAGCACTTATTAACTGCACCCGGAATATGGCCTGCGATTCGGTCAATCGGTTCAACTTCCCCTAAGTAACGGCTTTCATCCCTTGAATCTATTAAAATTGGAGATTGTTTCTTCTGATCAACGATATCCTTTATTTCCTCGTAAGAAGCAAGCATGCTTTCGCGAATATGGACTTCAAAGGTTGCGGATTCTACTTCCGGCACTTCCTTCGACGTCGGATATCCCGCTTCACCCCAACCCCTAAAGCCTTCGTTTAAAACATATACCTTGTTATGCCCCAGATACGTTAACAGCCACCAAAAGCGTGATGCAAACTGCCCCTCGCCCCCATCATACACAACCACTGTTTTCGAATTGTCTATTCCTACTTTCTCAATTTCACGCTTTAACAGCTCCATATTTGGAAGCGGATGTCTACCCCCATGCACAGATACAGGCGCAGACAACTGCTTTTCTAAATCAAAATAAAATGCGCCCGGAATATGGCTTTCCTGATAAAGCTGTTCCCCTTCTGTTGGATTTCCTAATGCAAATCGGCAATCTACTATTTTTACATCCTTGTTATGTAGTTGTTCAACAAGCCATTCTTTATTCACGACAAAATGCACTGAAATCGCCTCCATCTATTTACTTCCTATTACCATTTTACAATTAATTATGGAACTCTTTCAAAGAAACTCGTTTTTTAATTTAATCTAGGGGGAAAATAAAGAAAATGCAGTTTGAAAGGAAGAAACAAATGAAGACAACTGATGTACTTGTCCATTGCTTGGAAAATGAAGGTGTTGAGTATCTATTTGGCATCATGGGTAAGGAAACGCTTGATCTCATGGATTCATTGTCAAAATCGAAACAAATTACGTATATCAATGTACGTCATGAACAGGGAGCCGCTTTTATGGCCGACGTTTACGGAAGATTATCCAAAAAGGTTGGCGTTTGTCTAGCAACACTAGGACCTGGTGCTACCAATCTTTTAACGGGAATAGCAAGTGCTACTCTTGATCATTCTCCAGTTGTCGCCATTACTGGACAAAAAGGATTTGAAGGTCAACACAAGGAGTCCCATCAATATCTTGATATCGTAAAAATATTTGAACCCGCGACAAAATGGAGTGTTCAAATTAAGGATTTAAAAACGATACCTAAGATAATCCGCAAAGGATTTCGGGAAGCACAAATGGAAAAGCCGGGAGCTGTCTTAATTGAATTGCCAGAGAATCTAGCACTTGAAAATTCTGCCTCCCTGCCACTACCGGTTACACCTATCCCAAAAAGTAAACCGACTGCAGAAGCGCTTGAAGCTGCACGAGTTTTAATCAAACAGAGCCAAAAGCCGGCTATAATCGTAGGAAACGTTGTAATAAGACAAGAGGCTGTAGAAGAGCTTCAAAAATTCATCGAACAACTTCAATCACCTGTTATCCATAGTTTTATGGCAAAAGGAATTTTGCCAAAGGACCATCCATTAAATTATTTTACATTTGGGTTTATGAAAAAGGATGAGGCTCTGCCTTTGATGGACGAATCAGATTTATTGATCGTCATTGGTTTTGATTCGATTGAGAAACCACCGAAGGATTGGAATAAAAAGAAATGCCCGATTTTACATATCAATCCACTCCCAGCCGAGATCGATGAATACTACCCTGTAAATGGTGAATTGATTGGTGATTTAAATGAGACCTTACAAGCACTGACTCAATTAGAGCTTTCTTCTAAACAATGGGCTCCAGCTGGAAATGTAAAAGAACGTATTGAGACTGCCTATCAAATTAATAAAGATGTAAAAGGAAAACAAGCACTTTCGATAGAAAACGTACTTACGGTAATCGAAGCTCACTCAACAGAAAAGACCATCGTAATCTCTGATGTTGGGGCTCATAAGCTTGCCATTGCCCGCACGTATCAACCAAAACAAGCCGGTCGGCTCATTATTTCAAATGGATTGGCTTCAATGGGGATTGCCATCCCTGGTGCCATTGGTGCCAAATTAGCATGCCCAGATGCTCCTGTTATTTGCATTACTGGAGATGGAGGAGCCTTAATGAATATTTCCGAATTGGAGACCGCCAAACGATTGGGGTTAGCTATCATTGTGATTATCTTAAATAATATGTCGTTAAAGTTAGAGGAACAAATGATGGAGGAAAAGTTCTATGGTAATAGTTATGGAGCCCAATTTGGAAACCCTGATTTTTCGAAGCTTGCTGAAAGTTTTGGGGCAAAGGGGCTTAGACCTATTCAGTTGAGTGATTTTGATCAAGTATTAAAGTATGCGTTAACTAACGAAAATGAGCTCACAATGATTGATATTCAAATGCCACATCAATAAAAAAGATGGTTATTTTGTTTCGAAGCAAAATAACCATCTCCTTTTTCGAGATACTTCTTCTAGTCATTAAGTTTTTTAATAAACACAACCTTCAGATAGTTCCCTTCTTTAAACTGCTTAATCGTTTGGAAATCTTGAGGTAATGAAAATTCCTCTTCGATTCTATATTTGCCGTTACTTTCCTTAAAGGCCGCATCAATAAATCCTTTAAACTTTTTCATGTCAAATGATGCACTATTTGTTGATGCGACAATAATTCCATTTTTCTCCGTAATCGCAATTGCTTCCTTCAAGAGATTCTTATAATCTTTTTCGGCACTGAAGGTGAATTTCTTCGACCTCGCAAAGCTTGGAGGATCAAGGATGACCATATCAAATTTCAGATTCTTTTTACCCGCATATTTAAAATAATGGAAAACATCCATAACGATAATATCATGGGCTTCATAATCAATGCCATTTACACTGAACTGCTCAATCGTCTTCGGTAAACTACGATTAGCCAAATCAACACTCGTTGTCTTTGCGGCTCCGCCCAATGCTGCAAAAACGGAAAAAGCCCCGGTATACGAAAAAGTATTTAATACTGTTTTCCCTTTTGCATACTTATCTCGAATGGTTCTTCTCACATCTCGCTGATCTAGAAAAACTCCAACCATCGCTTCCTCGTTAAAATAAACCGCAAAGTTAACCCCGTTCTCTTTTACAATAATCGGAAATTGTCCTCGCTCACCAGCTAAAAATCCATCTTCCTCAATAAATTTCCCATCAGCTCGAAATCTTTTTTTCTGGTATATCGCTTTGTACTCTACGAGATTTTTAAGGGAGGTAACCACATGATCGGAATACGTATAAATTCCTTCACTATACCAATTGATTAAGTAATATCCATCAAAATAATCAATCGTGAAGCCTCCGATTCCGTCTCCTTCTCCATTAAATACTCGAAAGGCGGTAGTTTCTTTATCGTTAAAAAAGGATTTTCTTTTATCTAAGGCTGCTTTTATCTTCCTTTCAAAGAACGATTGGTCAATCTTTTCCGCCTTGACCCTCGTAAGCACCCAGCCGTATCCCTTGTTTTGTTTCCCGTAATAGCCCTTGCCGATAAAAGCATGATTTTCATCAACAAGGTTAATAAGCACACCCTCTTCTAAAGCACTTGTGTCATTCATGACTTGCTTTGTGATAAGTGGATATCCTTCCTTATACTTATTAGCAAGATTTGATTTTACCTTTATAGTCAATTCCGTTCCCATCATCTTCATCCTTATCTCATGTCTACTTTTTACCTATGATACATTTCTCCAGGACAATTTAAAAGGGGACAGCCCTCGCTACCTTAAAGTAACGAGAGCTGTCCTCTTTTTTTACTTATTCATCGCAGAAAGGAAATCACCTAATAAGCTGTCTAAGTCCGCTTCTTCTAGATCATTTTCCTCTTCGATTGTTTTTTCTTGCTTTGCAGTGTCCCAGTTAAAATTATTTAATTCATCATCGAAGGCATCTCTATTATTGTTTGAAGTAGTTGGTATTTCCACCTCATTTGATGCTAATAGTTGTGACTGAATAGAGGTTACCTCTTCCTGAAGGTACAAAGCCTCATCCAGATCCAAGGAATTGCTATTTAAGGAAGCTAGCAGGGCAGTCGCACGAACTGGATCCGTTAAAAGCTGATAAATTATACTACCAAGCAGGGCCTCGGAGTGCTCATGCTTCAGCCAGTTTCGCTGGGATTTACTTAATTTATGAGGGAGTGGAACTGTAACGACTTCCCGTTCCCTTGAATTGGACTGGCCGACGCCCTGCATAACAAACTCAGCAATTTTACTTGAAAAATTCCTTCGCTCTGTTTCCTTCAATTTTTGTAGATGCTTTAATAAATGATCAGGTGTATCGGATGGTACACGAAAAGAAATCGCTTGGCCCCTTTTCACCTCGGTTGAGGCAGACTTTTTCATAGGATCACCTTATCTTATTACTTATTTTTTGACCTGCTCTTGTGGTACCTTTTGCTTCTCATTCTTCCTTACATAATCAGTAATGAGCTTATAATAAGCATTGGCCATCATCCAAATGCTCTCTTTTTCATCTTCAAAGAATTCAATATTATAGCCATCAAGATTATTATTTAATGTTTTCATATATTCTTTTAACACAATTGACCCGCCACCAACGAAATAGCAGATTTCCGTTTGCGAGTTTTTCAACCAAACATTGCGAAGTAACCGATATTGCTTTTTGGCTAATTCAAGCAGAATTCGATCTGTAATGTCGTGAACGCTTGTCCGGCTCCCTTTTACCATAATATGATTCCGGTTGTTTTTTCGTGTAATAATATCGACCACATCACGGCGACTATCTAATTCTACTCCGTGCTTAGAGCGAATTTCTTCTCTTATTGCTTCCAATGATTCAGACACACCCAAATTAAAGCCTTGTGCCTTATCATCATCGACAGTTCGGTTACGAATCACGGCAATATCTGTTGAGAGTCCACCGATATCTTGAATCAAAATTCGTTTATCAATTAAATCCTTATTAATCACCTTAAGATTATGGTCCATTACGAGGTTGATATAAGCGGCAAAGCCTTCTGGATAGACTTTAACCTCATTGAACTTAAGGTTTACCTTTAGTCCCTGGTATCTTGGTGTTACAAGAAATTCCACCTGATGGACCGAGCCTGTTAGCTTAGAGCGGTATCCCGTATCTTTGCCTTCTTTTACTTCACGAAGCGGTAATCCAGTGCCGAGAGTGTAATTTGCATCAATCACATTTTTTGAACGTGGGAAGGTAGATGTGTTTTGCTCACTAACCGCATCCAAGGCCAATGTAGCAAAAAGCATAATCAAGGTTTGATCTTCCTCTGATTTGCTGCTTCCCGGGTCTAATTCTGATGCACTACTGCTCTTAGTCGCCAAATGGCCAACTCGATAAATCGCATTATTTTCTTTTAGAGCAGGGGAATGTACCTTAATATGAATTCCCTCCAGTGGGTCCTTACTATTTAATTCTTCTATTCCGATTACCGGGCGGTCCTCGGTGTCTCTAGCGATTATATTAGGTATATTTAATTCGTAATCTAGTTCTCCAAAGATCGCCTTAATTGAGTCATTACCAACATCAACTGCTGCAATTCTTGACATAGACATTATCATCAACATCCCTTTTAGTAGATTTTTTTATTGCTATGTACACTAAAAGCGTATAAGAGATTACTAGATTTCACAATGACTCTCACTGAAAAGAAACATAACTGTAAACCTGTAAACACCTTGTAAACATGTCGATTTTTGTATACATTTTCGTAAACTTTGAACACAAAAACGTACACATGTTGTCATTCCGGGATGTATACAGATTTGTAAACATGTAAACGAAATTGTGCACATCATGTTTACGTTTTGTGGACATGCAAACAGATTTGTAAACACCAAAAAAGGGATGCTGCCAAATGACTTGGAAACATCCTCTACATGTTCTTATACAACATTATCTAATTTGTCCATTTCCTCTTATCGTATATTTAGTCGAAGTTAAGGCTGGTAAGCCCATTGGTCCACGTGCATGAAGTTTTTGAGTACTGATCCCAATTTCAGCTCCAAATCCAAACTCAAATCCATCTGTGAATCTGGTTGATGCATTATGATAAACTGCTGCAGCATCTACTTCTGTAAAAAATTGCTCTACATTATCAATGGATTCAGAAATAATCGCTTCTGAGTGCTTTGTTCCATATTGATTAATATGAGCAATGGCTTCTCCTACATTCTCAACCACTTTTACGGCAACCTCTAACCCTAAAAACTCTGTACCCCAGTCTTCTGGACGAGCAGGGATAACATCTTTTCTTACCTGCTGAATTGCATCATCACCATGAATTTGAACATCATGTTCTTGTAAAGCCTTTACTAGCTCCTGCAAATGGTTGGATGCCCAATCCTTCTGCACCAGAACATTTTCAATCGCATTACATACAGATGGGCGTTGGACTTTCGCATTAATCGCAATCTCTATCGCCATTTTTGGGTCAGCTGTTTCATCAATAAACACATGACAATTACCTGCCCCTGTTTCTAGTACTGGAACGGTTGAGTTTTGAACGACCGTCTGAATCAATTTTGCGCCACCACGCGGAATTAATACATCAAGATATTCATTTAGTTTGAACATTTCTGACGCTGTTTCCCTGCTCGTATCTTCTAATAATTGTACAGCCTCAATTGGTAGATGACTTAATTCTAAGGCATGTTGGATTACCTTTACGATCGCCTTATTAGAATGAATCGCAGTCGAACTACCTCGAAGCACTACGGCGTTCCCTGTTTTTAAACAAAGACTTGATGCATCAACTGTTACATTTGGCCTTGCCTCATAAATCATTCCAATAACTCCAAGCGGAACTCGAACCTGCGCAATCTTTAGGCCATTTGGACGCTCCCACTCCTCTAATACTTGTCCAATCGGGTCTTCTAGCTTTGTCAACAAAATAAGAGCGTCTGCCATATCTTGAATCCGCTGTGCGTTTAACTTTAAGCGGTCAAGCAACGACTCGCTCATTCCATTTTCTTTCCCTTCTTGTAAATCTTTTTGATTTTCTTCTAAAATAAATGCTTGTTCCTTCATTAATTGCTCTGAAATCGTTGAAAGTGCCTTGTTTTTTTGTTCTGTCGTCGCTTTCGCTAGAATCGCAGCTGCTATTTTTGCCTTTTTCGCTTTCTCAATTAACTCACTCATATTTAACTCTCCTCTCTTTTTGACTTACCCAATTATCCCTATGGATGACAACACCTTGATCACTGTTTACTTTAACCATTGCCTTTGTACTAGATAATCCTTTAATTTCTATTAATTGATCGGATGAAAAATTTACTTTTCCTTTTCCGATCACATCTCCCTTTACGTTCACAACCTCAACGACATCATTGATTTTGAAATTGCCAATAATATTCGTTACCCCTGCAGGGAGAAGGCTTTTACCATGTCTTAGAATAGCGGCTGCAGCACCTTGATCAACTTCAATTTTTCCACTTGGAATCGAATGTAAGGCCAGCCACTGCTTTGCTGTATTCATACTAGGCCGTGAGGAGTTCCCAATGTAAGTTCCGTCCCCTTTTCCTGCAAGAATATCAACAAATTTTTCCTCACCTGAACCAGAGCCAATAAACACTTTCACTCCGAGACCTAACGCTGTACGTGCTGCCTCTATCTTTGATTTCATTCCTCCAGTGCCTACCTTTGACCCCGCTCCAGAAGCGCCACTTAATAATTCATCATGAATTTCATCAAGGAAGTTATACTTTTTTGCATCTGGATGTGTTTGTGGATTTTGATCATAGATTCCATTGACATCTGTAATGATAATCAAAAAATTCGCATGTACAAGGCCACTTACTAGTGCTGATAACATGTCATTATCACCGAAGTTTAATTCTTCTAGTGACACGGAATCATTTTCATTGATGATGGGTACAACATTTCGTCTTAAAAGCTCGGATAATGTTGCATAGGCATTGTTATATTGATCTTTATATAAGAAATTCTGTCTTGTTAACAGCAATTGTGCGGCAACAATCCCATGCTTTTTAAATTCCTCTGTATATCCTCTTAAAAGTAATCCCTGTCCCACTGCTGCAGCTGCCTGTTTACCTGCTACGGTTTTAGGTCGGGAAGAATAACCAAGATCCATAAATCCGGCTGCAACGGCACCAGATGAAATGAGAATCACATCATGCCCGAGTTCCTTTAATCGGGCAATCGCATCAACATGTTCACGTAGCTTTTCAATACTAAGACCACCGTTTTGATTTGTTAATGAACTACTCCCTATTTTGACAACAATTCGTTTTTTCTTCATTTCATTCACCGCCAAATTAGTAACTAATCAAATACGCCATGGCGTATTTGCGCCCAGATTTTTTCGCGCCCACGCGAAAAGTTTCCTTTGAAAATCTGTGGCATCCGCCGGAGGCTTTTACTTTATTAATGGGGTTTATCCCCCATTAATAAAGTAAAAAGGCCCTTCTATCCCTATAAAAAGGACGAAAAGACCGTATCTTTCGTGGTACCACCTTTATTGATACTAGAAGCTCCCTCCTAGTATCCACTCGAAAACCCTTTAACGCAGGCGACGGTTAGGTTTTGCCTAACAGTTCAAGGGACAGGTTCAATAGCATTGCAGGCGCGTAAAATCTTTCAGCCGATGAATTTTACTCTCTTTTACCCGAGGACTATTTACTAGTTCCCTATCATTACTTCTTATATAATTAGATGAGTCCGTAACTATCTTTTTGTTTTATAGATTAGGAATATTATGAATCAAATTTGTTGCAATGTCAATCTCGCTAAATGATAATATGAAATGAATAATGGGAATTGATTATAGGAAGAAACTATTTAATTATAATAAATAATGCTTTTGCATTGACATAAATAATAATATCTATATAATAATTAGTATAAACAAGTAATAATTATAGATTTTTAGTCCATAATACTAATAATCTATTTTTAAATATTTTCATATTGGAGGAATTTTATTATGTCAATTATCGGAAAAGAAATACTACCATTCACAGCACAAGCTTACAATGCCGGAAATGGCGATTTTGTCGAGGTTTCGGAGGGAAACCTAAAAGGACAATGGAGTGTTGTTTGCTTTTACCCAGCAGATTTTACATTCGTTTGCCCAACTGAGCTTGAGGATCTTCAAAACCAATATGCAACATTAAAAGAATTAGGTGTTGAAGTTTATTCTGTTTCAACAGACACACATTTCACACATAAAGCATGGCACGATCACTCAGATGCAATTAGCAAAATTCAGTATGTGATGATTGGTGACCCTTCACAAACAATATCACGCAACTTTGACGTGTTAGATGAAGAAGCAGGTCTTGCACAACGCGGAACTTTCATCATTGATCCAGACGGTGTTGTACAAGCAATGGAAATTAATGCAGACGGTATTGGCCGTGATGCAAGTACTCTTGTTAATAAAATTAAAGCTGCACAATATGTACGTAACAATCCAGGTGAAGTTTGCCCAGCTAAATGGGAAGAAGGAAGCGAAACACTTAAGCCAAGCCTAGACTTAGTAGGTAAAATTTAAGGGGTGCGATAAATGGTATTAGATGCTGGCATAAAGCAACAATTAAACCAATATCTCGAACTTTTAGAAAATGATGTGCTACTTAAAGTCAGCGCAGGGTCTGATAAAGTTTCAAAGGACATGCTGTCACTCGTTAATGAGTTGGCAGCAATGTCACCTAAAATTAAAGTTGAACAAACTGAATTAGAAAGAACACCAAGCTTTAGTGTGAACCGTGTTGGTGAAGATACTGGGGTAACCTTTGCTGGTATCCCGCTTGGTCATGAATTTACTTCACTTGTTTTGGCTCTTTTACAAGTAAGCGGAAGAGCTCCGAAGGTTGAGCAAAAACTGATTGACCAAATCAAAAATATTAAAGATGAATATCACTTTGTCTCATATATAAGCTTAAGCTGCCAAAACTGTCCTGATGTTGTACAAGCACTTAACTTGATGAGCGTACTGAACCCTGGCATTACACATACAATGGTTGATGGGGCTGCTTTCAAAGAAGAAGTTGAAAGTAAAAATGTCATGGCAGTACCGACCGTATTCTTAAATGGTGAATCTTTTAGCAGTGGACGTATGTCATTAGAGGAAATCCTTTCGAACCTTGGAAGTACTCCTGATGCATCAGAATTTGCTGAAAAGGACCCATACGATGTTCTTGTAGTCGGAGGCGGACCTGCGGGTGCAAGTGCAGCAGTTTATTCAGCGCGTAAAGGCATTCGTACAGGCCTTGTTGCAGAACGTTTTGGTGGCCAGATTTTAGATACACTTAGCATTGAGAACTTTATCAGTGTGAAGCGTACGGAAGGTCCTAAGCTTGCAGCAAATCTCGAAGAACATGTAAAAGAATACAATGTTGATGTGATGAACCTTCAGCGTGCGAAACGTATTGAAAAGAGGGATTTCGTTGAAATTGAACTAGAAAACGGTGCTGTTCTAAAGAGTAAAACCGTTATTCTTTCAACTGGTGCTCGTTGGCGTAATGTAAATGTACCAGGTGAAGCAGAGTTCAAGAACAAAGGTGTAGCGTACTGTCCGCATTGTGATGGTCCTTTATTTGAAGGCAAGGAAGTAGCCGTTATTGGTGGCGGTAACTCTGGTGTTGAAGCTGCAATTGACCTCGCAGGTATTGTGAAGCATGTAACAGTTCTTGAATTTAATTCAGAGCTTAAGGCTGACACTGTACTGCAAGACCGTCTATTCAGTCTTTCAAACGTAACAGTTATTACAAATGCTCAGACAACAGAAATTACGGGTACTGACAAAGTAAACGGTATTTCTTATGTTGACCGTAACACTGAAAAAGAACATCATATTGAATTACAAGGTGTGTTTGTTCAAATTGGACTTGTGCCAAATACAGATTGGCTAGGTGACACAATCGAACGCAACCGAATGGGTGAGATTGTTGTTGATAATCACGGTGCTACAAATATCCCTGGAGTGTTTGCTGCAGGAGACTGCACAAATAGTCCTTATAAGCAAATTATTATTTCAATGGGCTCAGGTGCAACTGCTTCCTTAAGTGCATTTGACTACATCATTCGAAACAATTGGGATACAAGTGCCGATGAGGCTGATCAAAAAACACTCGTTCACCAATAAAAACAACCACATTTGCTGATATATAAGAAAGTCACTTTATTATCCTATCGGAAGTAAAGTGACTTTCTTTTTTCAAGTATATTATTTTACAGATATGTATCGTATTTGAAGTTTTTATGGCAATGTAATCAGAGACCGCTACTATCAGCAATTGCCCCAATCATAACCAATACCCAAAATCCTAATTTAAAGATTACCAATGAAATGATCCCAAGAATCAGTCCAGCTATAGCCATTCCTTTTTTTTCTTCATTATTTCTTTCAATAACTCCAAAAATAATAGCTAAAACAGGCATCACATAACCTAAAAAAGGAATCCACGCAAAAAACAAACCTATAATACCCAAAACTAAAGCTGCTACTGCCACGATTCCCACCCCCTTCCTTTCGTCTGTTAATCCACTTTAAATAATAGTAGGCCAAAAGAATGATTCTTACAAAATTATACAGTATTTTCCTTTAGATTGTTGTTATTATTTCCAATAGTTATTAGCAGCAGCGATTGTTTGAAAATGAATGGCAATTACCTGTGATGCCAAAGTTAGACTATCTGGATTTTTTGCATACTTAGGTCGCAACTTTTTCCTAATTTCTTCTGAGGGTTGCGTATATCCTACACCCTTCCTTGCTAACATAATGGCCAATTCAAAGCCCTCTTGAGGTGTTCTTGTCTTCAAGCTTGTAAGCCAATCATTCATAATGGTATCCCCCTTTTAGCTTCTTATCTAAATCTATAAGGGGGACACCGGGAACATTCGTAAATTTTATTAATCTCTAGCTACTAATTCCCGCATCCAGGTCCAAGTGGGTCAGCACTTATCGGCTGGGGAATGGGTTAAGTAGCCAGGCTAATAAATAGGCGGAGAAATTTCGCCTAAGTCGTAATTATTATAAAAAGGAGCAAAAATAGACGGAGAGATTCCGCCTATTGTCTCGAAAAATTCGAACTTGGGGGATTTTGTGTTGCTTAGTCGGAAAACCTCCCCTTATTTACCCCGAAACTAGCAACATTTTGAATATAAATGGAAAATCTCCTTTTATATTACTTTTGCTGGATTCCTATATCCACAGTGCAAATAGTTAAATGTTAATATTTGTTAAATTGTTCTTGTTAAGGAAATTCTAGCTCATTACAATATAGAGAGTGTGACTATTCAAATGAAATGAGGACTAGACTTGGACTATATAAAACCAACAAAGTTAGTAGAAGATGTTGCAATTGCTGGTGTTTACAAATCGAACTTGAAACCAAGTGATATTTTAATAAAAGGGATACTCTCAGGAGCCTTTTTGGGATTTGCAACTACATTCGCCTATACAGCTACGATTGAAACAAACCTAAGTATTGTAGGTGCTTTTATCTTTCCCGCTGGGTTCGTACTCATATTGTTATTAGGTCTCGAGCTGGTGACCGGTAATTTCGCCATGCTGCCGCTTGCTAGAATAAGAGGCCTAACTTCTAGCACAAAAGTTATCAATAATTTCTTTTGGGCCTTTCTTGGAAACCTTCTAGGAAGCCTTTTGTACGGTATTTTATTTTATATAGTGACAACAAAATTGGGGCATGTCACCCAAGGAGACATGCTTGACAAAATTATTTCGGTGGCAGAGGGAAAAACTCTCGCCTATAAAAGCCTTGGTGGAGAAGGAATAATTGTTGTATTAACAAAGGCCATATTATGTAATTGGATGGTCACTTTGGGTGCTTTTATGGCATTCGTTTCAAGTTCAACGATTGGAAAAATTGCGGCCATGTGGCTGCCAGTGTTTATGTTTTTCGCCCTTGGCTTTGAACACGCCGTCGTCAATATGTTTGTTATTCCCACAGCCATTTTTATGGGGGCTAATATTAGCTTAAGTGATTGGTGGCTGTGGAATCAAATTCCTGTTACAATTGGTAATTTTATTGGTGGCTTTATTTTTACAGCATTGGCACTACATTTTGTAAATAAGAAAAAGGTAACAAAAACTGAAAATGTCATCATCCACTACCCTTCTGCCCTTAAGGATAAAGAAATTTAATACATGTTATACACTAAAAAAGGTAAGAACATTTTCAAGTGAATGTTCTTACCTCTTTGTATGGGATTACCTATTAATGATGATCATGTCCATTTCCCTTTTTAGGTAATGTGGTTGGCACCTGTGATTCTGTACCTGGTTCGACTAGTAGGAATTGGCCCATCATGCCGTCGTCTTCATGACGCAATAAATGGCAGTGATACATATACGGGACATTTGGATCTGGGTAGTCTCCGAACTCTACAACAATCCTCACCTTTGATCCATTTGGAATAAACACCGTGTCCTTTCTACCTCTCTCATACTCTGCTGGTTCCTTATCATTAATGTCCAAGACACGGAAAGCGGCATTATGAATATGGAAATTATGAGACCAACCAAAATTATTAATCTCCCAAATTTCCGTTGTACCGGCTGGAACAACTTCATCAATTCGATTCATATCCATTAATTTGTCATTAATCTTGTTCTCCATTGTTAGCTTGAATTGACGGACCGGCGCATCTGTTGGAACTTCAATTGGTGGGACAGTCGATAATTGCCCCTCTATTGGCGCGACTTGCGTTAATTCAGAAGCTGCCACAATCTTCAACAAATCAAATTCTCCTTTATCAATTCCATTATTTCCGCTAAAACTATGGAGAATCGTTTCCTCGCCTGGCTTGAATTCAACTACAATTTCTGCACGTTCCCCAGGGCTTAACATAAAACGATCCATAGTGACCGGCTCTTGCAGGAGCCCAACATCATTTGCGACAAGCTTAAAAGAACGGCCATCGGTAAAGCCAAAATGATAAGCTCTAGCATTCGACCCATTAAGCAAACGAAATCGAACCTGACTTGATGTCACTTCAAGAAAAGGGTCGTACGTTCCATTCACAAGTATTTCATTACCAAGTGTGCCGAAAACCCCTTCGTTATCCTCTTTCATTTGGCCATCACTCGTAAATAATTTATCCTGTATTATAAGTGGAATATCATCAACACCATACTCAGAAGGAAGTTTGTTAGAATCCTCGTCATCGATAATAAACATGCCTGCAAGTCCTCGATATACATGCTGTCCCGTTTTCCCATGTAAATGAGGGTGGTACCAGGTCGTGGCAGAAGGTTGATCAATTATCCAATGTGGTGTCCATGTATCCCCTGCCTCAATCATTTGGTGTGGACCTCCATCCATCACAGCTGGCAATCTCATCCCGTGCCAATGTAATGTAGATGTCTCCCCTAAGTTATTTGCGACATTAAAAGAAACCTTGTCACCGCGCGAAGCCCTAATGGTTGGACCTAAATAGGTACCGTTAATTCCAAAGGTATCCGCCATTTTCCCTGGCAACAATTCCGTTTTTCCTTTTTCCATTGTTAATGTAAAGTTTTTTGTACCATCAGGCTCTATTGTAGGTTCGACAAGTTCTGGAATTTTTAAGGGTTGTGTAAAGTCTAGTTTTCCTACATTTGTTACCATCTCTTCCTTGCCACAACCTACCAAACTTATCATAAGTAACGCTATTAGCAGTGTGAAAAATCTATTATATGATCTCAATTTTTTCCCTTACTTCCTCTCTTACCCATTTGGTAAACTCCTAGCCATACATTGTTTCTAGTCTATTTTACTATGTTTTTTCTTGGTCAAATTCGAATCTCAATTTTGTCAAAAAGTTGACACATAATATGAAAATAACCCCATTTTCCGTAGTTCATAAACTTGCTTTTAAAAAATCTACTTCACCTCTAGATTTCCATAAATTTAGAAATGAAATGGTTATGATTTACATAATCGGATAAAATGGTATTTGTACATAATCCATTTTAGAGGAGTGAAATGATGTCTGTAGATATTTATCTTGTTTTTAATGGCAACTGCCGAGAAGCCGTCGAATTTTACGCAAAGGTGTTTAAATGTGAATCACCCCAGATTATGACTTTTGCTCAATCCCCGCAAAGTCCAGAATACCAGCTTCCAGAAGAAGCAAAAGACTTGGTCTTGCACGCCCGTCTTAACATCGATGGAAGTAATATCATGTTTTCAGACAACTTCCCTGGTCAGCCTTTTGTTGAAGGCAACAACGTTACACTTGCGTTAATTAGTAAAAATATGGATGATTTAAAATCTTGGTATGAACAATTAAAGGATGGCGGAACTGTTGAAATGGAACTACAAGAAACATTCTGGAGCAAACTCTACGGTCAAGTAACAGATAAATTCGGAATCCATTGGCAAATAAACTATGATAATGGTGAAATGGCCATGTAATAAAAAGAGATACAGGGAACTTTTCTAATGAAAAGGCTGTATCTTTTTTATTTGCCATTCCGTTCACCTGATGAATGTAAAAAACCCCAACTGCAACTTTCCACATTTTAAACTTTCCAATTCTTACATTGTTTCACCTAAAAAAAGACATGCTAATGAGGGATAAAGTGAAAAGCCTTCTACTACATTTAAATTTCTCTACTGATTTCGCAGCTTTAAAAACCTATGGTTGAAGGGAGTTTTATTGGTGAAATTGTTTCAGGTTAGAAAAGGACAATTTGTCTATTACAATAACGAGTTACATAAGGTTTATGGGGTAAAACCAATGTATAAGCAATCTGTTCATCTTATAAAGCTAAGAGATTTATCTCAGCATTTAACCAGTGCGGCGCAAGTGGAAAGATATAAACCAAAGGAATTTGACAGCTTTATTTTTAATCACAAGGCATATACGCTCCGGCTCGATCAAAATGCTGAAGAAGGCGATTATATATTAATTCACAATCCAAGGCCCGATTCTTTAGACACTTATTCGCTAAATGAAATTGAAATGGCTGAAACGGTAGATAGAAAAGGAATCATTACAAGTAATTCTCACGGAATCAAGCACAATGAGTACATGTTAATGGTGCCTGGCCGTGACAAAGACAGCCATCCAATCGATTTTAAAGACATGGAATCTGCTGATGTTGCAGATTTAGAGGAAGCCCTGCCCCAAAATGTGAATCTTTTAGACAATGCATTGCTACCTGCTTTAGGAGACATCTACCAGAAAAAGGACAGTACCGAATTATTTATAACAATGGTTCTGGCAGTTAAGGCCGAAACTGTTTACCTAGGAGGCGGACTAGAAATATCAGCGTTTGAGTTGATGAACGCCGACAAGTGGGAGTTTCTTTATAATCTTCAGGATCAGAATTCGTAATCTTACCTTTGAAAACATCCTACTTTCACTTAAAAAATATGCATTTTATCTTACTAGGAGGTTCCCATGGCCAGAAAAAGTCAAAACGGATCAAGCGTTTTTATTATTTCATTAATACTTACCCTTATTTTTATTATTTGGGGTGTCTTTTTTACAGAGAATCTCGCTCATGTCACCGATATCATTTATAATGGCTCAATTGATTATCTTGGCTGGGTATATCTTGGTGCAACCTTATTCTTTGTGATTTTCTCCGTCTATTTATTATTTTCAAGATATGGTGATATTCGGCTAGGTAAAAAAACGGATCGACCTGATTTCAACACCGGTTCCTGGCTTGCAATGCTGTTTGGTGCAGGGATGGGTATCGGGATTGTCTATTGGGGTGTTGCCGAACCAGTTACCCATTACACAAATCCACCAGTTGGGGAAGGTTTTACGGTTGAGGCAGCCAATACTGCAATGAAATATACCTTTTTTCATTGGGGCCTTGACCCATGGGCAATCTATACAATTATTGGTTTAGCCCTTGCTTTTTTTCAATATAATAAAAAGCTTCCTGCATCCATTAGTTCTGCGTTCTACCCAATGCTTGGCGATCGAATTTTCGGGCCGATCGGGAAGACAATTGACATACTGTCCATTTTTGCAACAGTTTTTGGGATTGCAACATCCTTAGGACTTGGTGCTATGCAGGTTACGGCCGGAATGCATGATTTATTCGGCGTTCCCAATGCATTATTCGTCCAGATCATTGTGATTGCAGTCGCGACGGTCCTTTTTACAATTTCGATTAATACAGGCTTAGAGAGAGGAATCCAGTATTTATCAAATACAGCGATGATTTTATCTTTTGCAATCATGTTAGTCGTCTTAATTGTGGGGCCGACCATGACTGTTGTAAAAGTATTTTTTAATACAACAGGTCTCTATCTAAGTGACTTTATTCATATGAGTTTAAGGCTAAAGCCCTTTGGTGAAGGGGAATGGATTGCATCGTGGACATTATTTTATTGGGCATGGTGGATAGCCTGGGCTCCATTTGTCGGAATGTTTATTGCCCGCGTTTCAAAAGGACGAACAGTAAGAGAGTTTGTGATTGGCGTGTTGATTTTCCCTACCCTTGGAACATGTCTTTGGATGTCCATATTCGGCGGTTCCGCATTAGATCTTGTTCTAAACACTGGAAATCGAGACCTTGCAACCCATATTACCGAAAACGTCTCATTGTCTATTTTTACATTCTTTGATTACCTTCCATTAAGTTCTTTGTTAAGTATTCTGGGGTTTGCCGTCGTAGCGATTTATTATATAACAGTTGCCGACACCGCTACCTTTGTATTAGGCATGCTGAGTGAAGGTGGAACATTAAATCCTTCGAATAAAATTAAAGTAACCTGGGGCGTCATCCAATCAGCTTTAGCCGCTGTACTTCTTTTAGCTGGAGGATTGGAAGTATTGCAAACAGCCTCCATCGCAGCTGCTCTTCCTTTTGCGATTATCTTAATCATCATGTGCTTCTCACTATTAAAAGGATTAAAAAGTGAGGTTGAAGTACAAAGAGGCAATAAAAATATCACTCGCTCTATAAAGAATTAAAATCATTGAGAATCTCCTTGATAATTGGTCAAGGAGATTTTTCATTTCCAAAAAGAACCTCCCTTTTAAAGGAGTGAAAAAGACCAGCCAATCCTGTTGTCATGCTATAATAGTTTAGTAGTTTTTGAGCAACTGGAGGTTTCATAATGAAAATAAATAAGGGCATCTTATTTGTATTAGTAGGTGCTGGATGTTTTGGGTTTACACCGATTTTTGCTAAATTGGGGTTTAGCTATGGCTATTCACTAGGCCAAATTAATATCGTTCAAATGATTATTTCATCATTTTTATTATGGTCTATTACTTTGATTAAACGCCCGAGCTTCAAAGGGCTAAATAAGAGAAATGTTCCACAAATAATGATAACCGGTTGTTTTATCGGATTAACTAGTATTTTTTATTATGGATCGATGCAATTTTTACCGGCTTCGTTGGCTATTATTTTAATGTTTCAATTCGTTTGGATTGGCATTATTTTAGAATGGATTTTCAGCAAAATAAAGCCTGCACCTGTCACAATTCTATCGATTGTTTTCATTTTAATCGGGGTCTTTTTTGCATCCAATATAGTAAATGGTGATATTCAGGGACTGCCTTTTAAAGGTTTCCTATTTGGTATTCTTTCTGCATTCACATATGCTGGTTTTATTTTTTTCAGCGGAAAGGTTGCTGTAGATGTAGATCCTTTAGCTAGGACTTCTTTAATGGCAACTGGATCAACCATTTTAATACTTATCCTATTCATGCGTGACATTCCATCTGTACTTCCAATGGAGGCAAACCTTTTAACGACTGCTGCTGGTGTTTCGCTATTTGGAGCAGTCCTTCCTCCACTCTTTTTTGCAGTGGGTGCACCATTGGTTTCAGGGGGAGTCGCCAATATCTTAACATCCATTGAATTACCGGTTGCCATCCTATCAGCTAGCCTTATTTTGTCAGAAACGGTTACGGGGCTACAGTGGGTAGGCACAGCTATTATATTAGTAGCAATTGCGATAAATGAACTTGGTAGTAGACTTTATCGAGCTAGAAGGCATGTTGAGGGGTAGCGTTTTTTGTAGAAATTCCTCAGTAAGTAGAAAAGCGTCAAAGACATTGATCTAGTCTTTGACGCTTTTTACATAAGAACCTTATTTATAGCTTTTTAACAAATTCTGATTTTAATTTCATTGCCCCAAAACCATCAATTTTACAATCAATGTTATGGTCTCCTTCTACTAAACGTATACCTTTTACTTTCGTACCTTGCTTTAGTGTGGATGAACTTCCTTTTACTTTAAGGTCTTTGATAACTGTTACAGTATCCCCATCACTTAATACATTTCCATTTGCATCCTTGATTATCTTATCATCTTCGTTATTCTCTACTTCTAACCCTAATGCCCACTCATGTGCACATATTGGGCAAACCAATAGCGTTCCATCCTCATAGGTGAATTCAGAATTACATTTTGGACAATTTGGTAGATTACTCATATATTTATATTCCTCCATTAATATTTTACTATCATCCACTACATCTTAGCATACTTTATCTCTCACTTGGCTAGGTACATCCCTTTTTGGCAGCTACCAGAAATGCTTTTGCAATATAATTGCCATAGATGTAACCAATTTAAAACCTCCCTGTTCTTTTTCTACGGTAAATCTATGTTACGATTATTGAAAATTAGCAACCAAAGAACATGGAGGGTAAAAGAATGCTTAAAAAAATGGTAGGGATTTTGGCAGGTACTGTACTCTCAGTATCAGTAAGTGCTAATGTACAAGCATCAACGATTACAGTACAAAAAGGTGATACCCTTTGGGATTTATCACGAGCAAATAATTCATCAGTACAAAACATCAAGATGTTAAATCATCTTACGACAGACCTAATTCACCCTGGAGATGAACTTACAATTGCACCTGAAAAACAATATACAGTTGAGCAAGGTGACACATTATGGGACATAGCAAGAGAACATCAAGTCACAGTTTCTCAACTTCAAGAGTGGAACCAAATACATACTGACCCTGACCTGATCCATCCTGGGTTAAATCTATTAATCTTTGAAGGCGTAAAAGCTACAGCGGCTGTTACTGTGGAAACACCGGCACAGTCTGTTGCAGCAGCACCAAAAGAAACTACAAATGCAGCACCAGTTGTTGAAACACAAAAGGAAACGGTAGCTACAGCACCGGCAACTAAAGCAACAAATACTAATACTGCTGCAGTGCCAGCTACTGAAACAAGTAATACAGGTTCAAAGGTAATTGTTGTAGAAGCTACAGCCTACACTGCTACATGTGAAGGTTGCTCAGGCATTACATCAACTGGAATTAATCTATTAGAAAACCCAAATGCAAAGGTTATCTCTGTTGACCCATCTGTTATCCCTCTTGGCAGTAAAGTCCATGTAGAAGGCTATGGAGAAGCAATTGCTGGAGACACTGGTGGAGCCATCAAAGGAAATAAAATTGATGTCTTTATTCCGTCTAAACAAGAAGCCATCAATTTCGGTCGAAAACAAGTGAAGGTCACTGTTTTAGACTGATTTAGAATGTTTTTCTTATTAAAAATCAGAAGAAGCCACATTAAATGTGGCTTCTTCATGGATTTTTAGTTAATTGTTTCTACGTTATCCAAACCATTCAATCGAACTTTGTTCAAAATTAGAGCGCCAATCATTTGAATGATTGTCTTAACAATAATTTGCCCTAAAATAGCAGCTGGTACGGCTTCCCATGGCAGAATATTAGCTCCTAGTGGGCTTAAGCCAACAATTACAAAAATAACAGAGTCGAGAAATCCTCCAACAATTCCGCTATAGAATACGCGCCAAGCGAGTGGCAGTTTCAATCTAGAATAAATTTCGGTATCAGCTGATTCAGAAACAACAAATGAAATGGCCGATGCCACCACAATTAATAATGTATCCCCAAGCATGAATGAAACCAATGCTGATAAGATTAAAGCTATAAAAATAAATAGATATGTTTTTGCTCTACCATATTTATTTTGCACCAAGTCCCGGAGAATAAAAGTCGCTCCAACCAATAACGTACCCATTGGAATGATAAAAATTCCAAACACCAATGGCGCAAAAGCTGCAGTAACCACATTCGCGGTAACAATCGATAATAAGTAAAATAGTATTCTCATGATATTACTCCTCTAAGTTGGATTTCCCTAAGTAAAATTCATCTAACCCTTTTTTTCGCAGTTTACACGCCGGGCATTCACCACAGCCATCTGCAATTATACCGTTATAGCAGGTTAACGTTCGTTCGCGGACAAATTCCAGTGCCCCAAGCTGATCGGCAAGCTCCCATGTTTGTGCCTTATTCAGCCACATCAACGGGGTTTCAATCACAAAGGAATCATCCATCGATAAATTTAACGTTACATTCAACGATTTCATAAAAATATCTCGGCAATCAGGATACCCGCTAAAGTCTGTTTCACTAACTCCTGTCACGATATGCTTTGCCCCAACTTGACGCGCTAAAACCCCGGCAAATGAAAGAAAAAGCAGATTTCGACCAGGCACAAAAGTCGAAGGCAACTCTCCATTTTCTCCCTCTTCTATCTTTATGTCTTGTCGTGTCAATGCATTCGGAGCAAGCTGATTCAAAAGGGACATATCAAGAATATGATGTTTGACACCAAGTTCTGCTGCAATATCCTTCGCACATTCGATTTCAAGACTGTGCTTTTGACCATAATCAAAAGTCACTGCTTCCACCTCTTCAAAACGTTCCTTTGCCCAGAACAGACATGTTGTACTGTCCTGACCCCCACTAAATACAACGATTGCTTTTTCCCGATTCATAGTCAAAACCACCTTCTAACAAAAAAACAGCACTCTAAGAAAAAGTGCTGTCTCGTCTTTTCTTAGTTTTTTTAAGAGGGTAGCTAAAAACCTCTTTCTTAATTAACTTTTTTATCGATTATCTATTTTTTCCGGATTTAAATCATGGTTCATTAAACGATAATTCGCCATTTCATCATATTTCGTTCCTGGCTTTCCATAGTTACACCATGGATCAATCGAGATACCACCACGTGGAGTAAATTTCCCCCAAACCTCGATATATCTCGGATCAAGTAAGTTAATTAAATCGTTCATAATGATATTGACACAATCCTCATGGAAATCACCATGATTTCTAAAACTGAATAAATATAGCTTTAATGATTTACTCTCAACAAGTTTTTTATCAGGAATATATGAAATATATATTGTCGCAAAGTCAGGTTGATGTGTAAGTGGGCATAGACTAGTAAACTCTGGGCAATTAAATTTTACAAAGTAATCACGATTTGAATGAAGATTATCGACTGCCTCGAGTACCTCTGGTGCATATTCAAATGAATATTGAGTATTTTGATTACCTAATAGTGTTAAATCCTTTAAACCTTCTTCATGGCTTCGGCCAGACATAAAAAAACCTCCTTGTAAATGTTTCCCAACACTTATCAAGAGAGGTTCAGCCAATCATTCTATAGAATACGTATGAAAAAACAGAAAAAGCCACATCCGATTATGGACATGGCATTTGTCATGTTTCCATAGTTTTTTATAGAGGGTATCAGCTATGAACCTCTCCCATATTTACCTGGGCATTCTTTACCTCAATACAATATATAATATCTGGGTAAGAACGTCAAATGGAAATTTTTGATGAGTATGTTAAAAAGTTGGTCCAATCCTCCATATACCAAAATCATTTTGCTTCAAAATTTCAGATTTTGTAAGTTTACCAGATGAGACAGATTTAATTTCCTCAAAGATAGACTGTCCAACTGATTGTACAGTTTCATTTCCATCAATGATAGTTCCTGCGTTCAAATCCATATTATCTCTCATACTATTAAACATAGGTGTATTAGTTGAAATCTTAATTACAGGTGCAATTGGTGATCCCGTAGGCGTACCACGGCCAGTTGTAAATAGGACTACCTGTGCACCTCCAGCCACCATTCCAGTAAGTTGTTCAATATCCTGCCCTGGAGTATCCATCCAGACAAGCCCTTTTTTGGTTGGAATGTCTGCATAGTCAATCAGTTCTTGAAGAGGGCTAGTGCCAGACTTTGTAGCCGCTCCAAGTGATTTTTCCTCAAGCGAACTTAATCCTCCCGCTATGTTCCCTGGTGTAGGATTCCCTGTGCGAATATCGATACCCATCATTAGTGCTCGACCTTCAGCTTGCTTAATCTTTTCATATACCCTATCAACAGTACGGTCATCAACTGCACGGTTTGCAAGCAAGTGCTCTGCGCCAATTAATTCTGTCGTTTCTGCAAGGATTGCAGTTCCACCCTCTTTTACAATTAAGTCACTTACATAGCCAACTGCAGGGTTTGCAGACAGACCAGAGCATGCATCCGAACCACCGCATTCTGTTCCCACAATTAACTCACTTACATGGCAAGGCTCTCTCATTATTGCGGAAGCATCCTGAACCATTTTAGCGGCAATCTTAGCTGCGTTCGCGATTGTTTGTAAAGTCCCGCCATTCTCTTGAATAGAAACTGTCTCAACTGGTTTACCACTTTTTGCAATCTCTTCCGCCACACTTCTGGCTTGATGTGTTTCACAGCCTAATCCGAGTACGACTACGCCATACACGTTTGGATTAAGTCCTACACCTACATACGTTCGGAAGGTTTGGTCATAATCCACCCCTACCTGCGTGCAACCATGCTGGTGAATAAAACTAACAGTCCCATGCACAAGTTGGGTAATTTGGTATGCAGCCTGTGTCGCACAAGTGATGGTAGGAAGAATCAATACGTGATTACGAACTCCCACTTTTCCATCCGGACGTCTATATCCCATAAAATATTGTTGGTTATCCATTTATATCCCCCCTACCACGTGTTCCCTCAAGATTATGAACATGGACATGTTCTCCTATAGCAATATCACAAGAAGCAACACCGATGATCTCACCGTACTTATAAATCTTTTCACCCTTTTTAATCGAAGCAACGGCAAATTTATGTCCAAAGGGAATTGATTGTAAAAGCTTTACACCCAATTCCTTATCTCCATACGAAGCAGTAACAAATGATTCTACCTCTAAATCAGCCAAAACAGTTGCAACATTATCATTCTCATTCATTAATACAGCCGAAAAACTTTGGGACATGACTCGGTCCTCCTCTAGTTAGAAAGGTGTAAATAGACTCCATTGTAGAAGAACTATATACTCCTATAACAATACCAGTTTTAAAAGAAAATTTAAATGATTTAGAATGGACAGATTAAAGGAGACATTAGTCCTCTGAATCGACATAAGGAATGGTTAGTGGACCTAATGGTAGTACTGCAACTGACATATCTTTACCATACTTTTCTTTAAGCTGCTCTATTAATTCTTCAATATTTTGGGTCGGCTTCAACATCGCCTGTGTCACTTGTTCATCTGTAAGCAGAGAATATACATAAACATCAGCCCATACTTGGATGACAGCCTGCTTTTGCACTTGCCACTGGTCAAAAGTTTTAAATTCAGGATTATTGATCATGTCTAGGATCTCCTGTGGGGATTTGGCCATTTTTAATATGTCGGCATAATTCCCATGGCTTGGAAGTCCATCTGAGCATTCTGAAGCAATAATAATCGTTCCACCCTTTTTCACAATTTTATGAGCCGCACTCATTCCTTTTACTGCTTGATACAGATTCTGATCGAGTGGGTAGCCGGAATTGGATGCTATGACTACATCAAAACGGTGATCACATTTCGTCATTGCATGCTCTTTTGCATAAGCACAGCCTTTGTCGTGCGCGGCAATTAATTCTCCAGCAAATACATTTGTAATCTGCTTTTCACGGTTCAAGGTAACATTCAGCATAAAATGAGGCTTGCACATCATGTTTATTTCCCTTGTCATATCCTGCAAAGGGTTATTCACCATATTTCCCCAAGTTGCTAAAGGATCACCAATCATTCTCGCATTATGAAAAGTCATAATTGTTTCAATCCCTGCAATCCCAGGCATGATTCCTTTGGGTCCACCGGAAAAACCGGCAAAAAAGTGGGGCTCGATAAAACCTGTTACAATTCGAAAATCCGCTTCAACATACTCTTTATTTAAATAAACGTCACAGCCAAATTTACTTTGTCCTACTTTGACAAGCGTTTCCTTATCATGACAATGGTTATTAATGATCCGAATGTTATCAACAACCCATTGCCCTAGCATTTGGACAAACTCTTCCTCTGTTTGATCACGATGTGTTCCGGTTCCATTAATAATCACAAAATTTTCAAGTGGAACATGGCTTAATTCTTTGATTAAAGCCGGAACAAGCTTCTCATTAGGTGTCGGGCGTGTAATATCACTAATTACGATGGCTACCTTATCCGTAGCTTTCACCATTTCCGCTAAAGGAGGTGACCCAATTGGGTTTTGAAGCGCCTCTTTTAAAGCCCCCATTTCATCATCAAGACCCGGGGAATTTCGCGGTTCTAAAATAAGTGCATCATCTGGAACATTAATCGTTAAATTGTCTTTTCCATATAGTAATGTTGTTTGCATTTTCTTCTCCTTTTCGAATCAATGAATTTTTCAATAAATAACCACCCCTAGCCTCTTAGTTGGCCAGGGGTGGAGCTTGTTTTCTTATACTGGTACCCCAGGGTCTTTTGGCGCCACTGGATTTTCCAGTTTCCCATCAATACCTTTACTTCTTTGGTATTTATCCATTAATATAACAGCAATTGGACAAAGAATGGCCGTTGTTAATGTAGATATTGAAATTTGCATCGTCGCTACGTTCGCAATATCCTGATAAGCTTGGGCTTCAGCAGCACTCATCATACCAGAACCAGATGCAACGACTGCAGCCGCAGCAATTGCTGCTGGCGTTCCTACTGCATTACCCGCTGTAGACGCTTCAGCCACTGGAGCAATTTGACTTTTTTCTTTAAACAGCTTGAACACGAGAATACCAGTTAATCCGGTTAATACTACAGTCATAATCCCAAGTAGTAACCCGGCGCCAACAACAGTTGGATTGAAGAATGTCATAAAGTTCATCCCTGCGCCAAGTGCAAATGCAAAGAATGGAACTGGCAGAATTTCTCCAGGAGCCAAAAATTCGCGAATCTCAGGGTCAAGATTTCCGAGAATCATGCCTAAGGCAATCGGTAATAAAACAGCGATAAACGCAATAATTGGGAATTTAGATCCTAATAGCCCTAATGACATTAATGTAAAGAATGGCCCATCATTTAATGATAGGACAGATACTGCACCAACATCTGACCGGTTTCCATATTGACCTGTCAAGGCAGCATACATACCACCATTTCCATTGGTCATTGCTGCAATAATTGCCATTGTCGATAAACCAAGGAAACCATTCATTGGATCAAAAAAGAATCCAAATAACAATCCAACAGCAAGTCCAGTTAAATATTTTGATGTTGTCAGTAATACTCCTTTTTTCAAGGCAACTCCACCGACTCTGAGATTCATCTGGCTACCTGCACAAAAGAGGAATAAAGCAATCAATGTTAAAGCGCCATTTTTAAATAATTGTTCAGAGAATCCACCAATACGTAAAAACTCATAATGACCGTCAGCAGTTGGTGCAACCCCTAAAGATTTTAAAGCATCCATAACTACAGGTATGTGCATTTGATCCACTGTATTAAATAACGCCCCTAGCATCAAAGGTACAACCATCAACCCACCAGGTACTTTTTCAATCGTTTGCTTGATTTTCATTTTCTCTTACCCCCCTATTATTAAAGAAAAAAGTACGGCACACCTGCTCTGCTGTGTTTTCTAATAACTCTTTTGACTCCTGCATCGCAACTTCTAAACTTATTGGGCGATTAATAATGCTAAAGACCCCAATAATTCCGTATTGATATAACGTTTGAATTCTTTCGCCAATAGAACCGGCAATAATGATGGTTGGAATACTCAGCCTCTTTGCTGTTTGTGCCACCCCCATGGGAGTTTTCCCAAATGCAGTTTGAAAATCTACCTGTCCTTCCCCCGTGATTACGAGGTCAGCATTTTTAAGATTTTCTTCGAGCTTTGAATATTGGATAACGACATCTATCCCTCTTTTCATGGTTGAAGGGAAAAATGCTTGAAATGCTCCACCAATACCTCCTGCTGCTCCAGCACCTGGCATATCATGTAAGCGGATACCCGTTAATTGTTCCACTATATTGCCCCAATGGGTAAGATTGTGATCAAGAAGTAGTACCATTTCATCTGTAGCACCTTTTTGTGGTCCAAACACATGTGAGGCTCCTTCATCACCAACGAGTGGATTTTCCACATCAGAAGCAATTAAGAAATGGCTTTCATGAATTCGTTTATCAAAGTTATGCATGAGTACTTCGTGAATTTGGTTTAATGCACCTCCACCAAACCCAATATCATTTCCAGACTTGTCCAGAACTTGCATACCAAGAGCTTGTAGCATACCAACGCCACCATCATTTGTGGCAGATCCGCCTATTGCTAAAACGAAATTCCGATACCCCTCGTCAAGCGCTTTCTTAATTAATTCCCCTGTTCCATATGTTGTTGCCGTCAATGGATTACGCTCAGAGCGACTAATTAAATCCAAGCCAGATGCACTAGCCATTTCAATAATGCATGTTTCGTTATCACCTAGCACCCCGAAAAATGCCTCGACTGGTTTACCTAGGGGACCGGTTACAGTTACTGCAACTTTGTGTCCTTTTGTTGAAGAAACGAGATTTTCCATCGTCCCTTCTCCTCCATCCGCCACAGGTATTAACCTCGTTTCTGCATTCGGAAATGCATTTTTTATTCCCTTCTCAATTGACAAGGCCGCTTCCATTGCTGTTACACTGCCCTTAAAGGAATCAGGAGCAATAATTATCTTTATTTTGTATCCCTCCTACGAAAACGTTTACAACAATCTGTATATTTAATTATAATGTACTTGCTTCAATTCTTCTTTATATATAAAATACAAATAATTACATAAATTCTAATAATTTTTTGTATTCAATAACCAAAAGGAGAATTAGATGATTACGAGGGAAATTGCTGAAATGCTGGTAAAGGAAACTTCGAAGGTCATGAACCTGAATATCAATATAATGGATGAAGAAGGAGTCATCATTGCAACTGGTGATCCCTCTCGTCTGAATTCAATCCATGAAGGGGCCTTAGAAGTTGTTAAAACTGGACAGCTACTTGAAATTACTTCCGACAATCAAAGACAACTTCGTGGAACACAACAAGGAATTAATCTACCTATTCATTTCCATGATGAGGTTGTCGGAGTCATCGGTATTACCGGAGAACCAAGCATAATCGGGGATCGCGGTGGCCTTGTAAAAATGATGGCAGAACTTTTAATTAAGCAAGCTTTTATGGCTTCACAGGCGGAGTGGCGCCAGAGAACGAAAGAAATGATTATCGAAGAGCTTTTAAAAGAAATACCGAACACAATCAATATTGAACGCTGGCAAAGTCTACTTCATAAAAAGCTTACTGGTCCTTTCGTCATTAGCTTAATTGAGATAGTTGATTATTCTTTTTCAAACCACTTGATTATTAAAAATACGGAAGAAGTAATTGGTAAAGGAAAGGTGTTAGCAGGATTTGTTCATGTTAACAAACTGCTGCTGATTTTATCTGAGGTTTCTCATGAAGAAGCAAAAAGGAAGTTATCTAACCTTTTTAAGGAATTTGAAAAAATGAAGGTTCAGGTTCGATTGGCATACTCTTCACTTCTTCAGAATCTTCTGAGCGTTAACCAAGGTTATTACGAATGTGAAATTGCCTTAGCTATTAGTAAATCTAATAATGAGATTATTTCTTATTTAGATATTGAACCGGAGGCACTCATTCACCAAATCAACCCAGAGGTAGCTGAACCATTTTGCAAAAGAATACTACAAGGCGAAGGTGATCTTAACCATTATATAGACACACTTCAAGCATTCTTTGACTCTAATTTTAATATAAAGGAAGCAGCAAAAAAACTTTACATCCATCGCAACACTTTAATTTACCGTCTGAATAAAATCAAAACAGAAAGCGGCTATGATCCCCAAAACTTTAAGGATGCTTTCGCATTACAAATTGCCATTTGGCTACGTAACAGAGCTAGTTCTCTTCCTAAAGTTGGGGGAAAAATAAAACCCGCAAAAAATAATAAATAATTTTCTCTCATGTAAGTCAAAATCCACCCTTTCATTTATCGTTTGGGTGGATTTTTGTATGTCATAGACGGCTTTTCACACTATCTTATGTAATTTCGCAGTTTACCAATGTTCTCAACTTCGACAGATACAACGTCTCCTGAATTCATTGGACAGCTTCCAGATGGTGAACCGGTAGCTATAACATCGCCTGGCTCCAAAGTCATTACCTTCGAAATCCAACTGATTAGGAAAGGAATGGAAAAGGACATCTGATTTGTATTGCCATCCTGTACGACTTTACCGTTTAAAGTCGTAACGATTTGTAAATTAGTTGGATCTAATCCTGTCACAATCCACGGGCCCAGTGGCCCAAATGTGTCAAATCCTTTGCCTCGTGTAAATTGGGGATCCGTTTTGGTCAGATCTCTTGCCGTTACATCATTAAAGATTGTACAGCCAAAAACATAATCCAAAGCTTCTTCTTCCTTAATATTTTTCCCGCGTTTTCCAATAACGAGTGCCACTTCACCCTCCATTTCCACCTGATTCGTTAAACTTGTTGGGGGAAGAATGATTTCACCCTCGTTTGGAATCAAAGAAGATAATGGTTTTAAAAATAAAAAAGGTTCTTTGAGATTAGGCTTCCCACCTGTTTCCTTTGCGTGCTCAGTATATGTCCAACCAAAATTAATTACCTTCTGGGGTTTTACAGGCTCTACTATCTTCATATCTTCAATGTTAACTCTTACACCATCGAATTTTATCTCATTGTTTATAATTTCATTAAAGCTACTAGATAACTGCAAAATTTCCTTATCTTCAACAATCCCGTAATATACTTGACCTGTTTGGTTCTGATAACGAACGATTGTTTGTGTTCGTTGCAATAACTTCATTTTCATACCGTACCTTCCCCTTATATATGAATTATGCTTCCTCTGGATTCACGTCTTAATTTCGTTATTTCAAACACCAAAGACCCCAATAAGTTGTCGTCCCTTTGTTGGTAAATTAATCATAATAAAGATTATTTGTAATGAGAACGTTTCCAAAATAAAGTGATTATCGTAAATTAAATGGTATTTTGTACATATTGTTCACGACAGAAGGCAATTTCGATAAAAGAGGAAGAAAACACGATAATAAAAAGCAGGGAATCTGTTTTGGGTTTCCCTACTTTTGTTCAACTGTTACAGTTGTCAAAAATTCTTTATGGATCATTCATTATTCTTTATCAATCGGGGAGTGAAGATGATCATTTGATGTATCAACATACACATTTCCATTGGCGGAAAGTACTGCATAAACAACATCATTTTTTGTTAAATGGCGTTTCATTAACTCTGATTCTAACCATGATGAGGTTAAATTGTTTTCTTCTAAATTCTTTGACATGATGTCTCCATCCATAATAAGTTCAATTGGTAGTTTCTGTTCCGGCGTCACTGCAATCTTCAAATCCTGTCTTGTTACGTTCCTAAATTGTGGTTTTTTCAGAACGGCTAACGTCCCATTCGTTTCAACAGTTGCAAAGAGAACCTCTTCGATATTAAATACATCCTTTTCCCGTAGTTGCTGATTTAAGTAATCTAATGTATATCGCATCTTTTTCATATTTTCTTCTAATATTTTTCCATTCTCTATCACAATAGTTGGGTCACCAGCAAGAAGTTTTCTTCCTTTCCTTATTTTTAATGATAAAAAGGCTACTAGAAAAAGAATGGCTATATAGATTACAAATGCAATAAGTGTATGATACATCTTAATAGAAGTATTAAATGCCATATTTGCCGCAATTGCTCCTAAAGAAATAGCTGCAACAAAGTCAAATAATGTCATTTTCGATATCGTTTGTTTACCTAATATTCTTGCTCCCCCAAGTAATAGACAGAATGAAATAATTGACCTCAAAATGACTTCAATATAATCTGGCATTTCCCCACCTCAATTTTATCCATTATAAGTCATATCATATCCTTGTTTTTATGAAGTATTTACTATTTTATCGGTTCATAAAAAAAGACAGGTTTCCCCGTCCCAAACACTGCTGCATATTGATTATGTACGTTCCTACTTTACGTCGCTGCTGAGGAGGCAGCAGCTTGGTCAGCCTTCACACAATCAATTGCGACAACAATAGCAATGATGATGGCTTCCATCTCTTCATTCAATATTTGAACCTTGTAGCTATCACCCCATGTGAACCACTCCTTGTTCACCTTACCGATAACTTTGCCATTCTGTAATACCTGAAAATCCATATCCCACCAATTTCCATGTACTTCAATGCCTGCTGCGTCAATCGTATATCGTGCTTTAAAGAAGGAAAACTCCTTCTTAATCGTTAACACTTCTCGACCATTCACCTCAACAAAGAACTTCGGTAACCAGCTAAATACCTTTTTTGTAATAAGCGCAACTTCATCTCTTTTTGTATTCATAATGGAGAAGGTCTTAGGAATTTTCATAAAACTCCCCTCCACGTAATAAACATCTTTCTCCTTTTGATCCTTAACCGTAAACTTACCACTAAGACTGAATACCTTCTGTTTTATATAAAGCTGCTTCATGCGTTAACCTCCTTCATATATAGTTCTATCTAACTTCTTTTTTTGCCGCACATTTGAATTGCTTAATTAATATATTCTACTTGTTTTCTTAGAATACCTTCTTAACCAATCACTTCCAAACGAATGGAATGGTGAAGTATCCATACACGAAGCGCATAAAGAAGAATTGTATAACAATTATAACTATTCATTTTACTAATGCAAATTCATATGCTAGAATCATTTAAATACAAAAAGGACATCGATATTGTCTGACAAAAAGACCCGTTCAAGCATCGTTGGAGGAGAAAAAATGAAAACAAACATAGCAGAATGGAAAAGCGGGCTAAAGAATGGAATTCCCATTGCAATGGGTTATTTTGCGGTTTCATTTACCTTTGGTATTCTTGCTAAGCAAGCTGGGCTAAATCCGTTTGAAGCGGTATTAATGTCCGTAACTAATTTAACATCAGCTGGGCAATTTGCTGGGCTAACGCTTATTGCTAGTGTCGCAACAATTGCCGAAATTGCTATCACACAGCTAATTATCAACTCTAGATATTTTCTAATGTCATTTGCATTATCCCAAAAGATTGATCCAAACACGTCCATTTTCCATCGATTATTAATGGCATATGGGATTACGGATGAGGTATTCGGAGTGTCTGCTGCGGTTCCTGGAAGGTTGAGCCCTTATTACGCGTATGGTGTGATGAGTGCTGCTGTGCCGGGATGGGCACTTGGTACACTGTTTGGGGTTATTTCTGGCAATATTCTGCCACCAAGATTGATTAGTGCCCTTAGTATCGCACTGTTCGGAATGCTGCTCGCTGTCATTATCCCTCCGGCAAAAGAGAATAAAATTCTTACCGGATTGATTGTCATTTCGATGATACTAAGCCTGGTATTTGCTGAGTTACCAACCCTTGAATCCATCTCATCAGGTGTAAAAATAATCATCTTAACGATTTTGATTGCTGGTATCGCAGCGTTTTTCTTTCCTGTAAAGGAGGATACATATGAATAATGCTATTTTTTATATCTTGGTGATGGCCATCGTTACGTATCTCATTCGGGTTCTGCCGCTTACACTCGTTAGAAAAGAAATCAAAAACGTCTATATCCGATCGTTCTTATACTATGTTCCATATGTGACATTGGCAGTGATGGTTTTTCCAGCCATTTTAGACGCAACGGCATCACCATGGTCCGCTCTAGTCGGCTTTATTGTTGCAATCCTTTTTGCATACCGCGGAGCAAGTCTTGTAAGTGTTGCCCTTTTGGCCTGTTTATCAGTTTTTGTAGTCGAACTGTTTTTGTATTGAATAAGAGATTTTACTCAAATAACCATATCACCTCCTACTGATAAGGAGTGTATGATATGGTTTTTTACATTTGCCTAGTCCAATTTAACTACATAAGTTCCTCCATTCAGTAATCTCCTCCAATAGAACCAGGACTAAATAACCAAAATATTTTAAATATTATTAATAATAAATGCATTATCCCTTAACATTTGAATCCTATCATTAAGTTGTACAAATCATCTATCGAAATTTTAGGAGGAAATAGTTAATGAATAAGAAAAAGCTAGTCATCCCTGTTTTAAGTGCCGCCCTTTTATTCCCGACTGCAGCAAATGTATTTGCACAACCAAACAAACCGCTTGAAATTACAAAAGTGGATTTTATTGGTATGGAAGCCCCTAAAACACAAGAGGAAAAGTCAACTATGCACACTCACGCAAAAGCTCTTGTTACATTATCAGATGGGTCCCAAAAAACGGTTGAATTAGACTATCACTCCTTAGCTAAACCAGGTGAAGTTATTAATGGTAAAATTGTTGGAGGTGCCGTAGACGTTCATGGCAATGCTATAACACGTGCAGATGGTAGCCCAATTTTTTCTACTGCACCTGATATGAATTCTCTATTAAGTGTAAACGGAAAGAGTGGAAAATTATATTTAATCAACCATTTTGAAAGCATGCCAAAAAATGAAATCGGGGAAATGCCAAAAGCCGTTTACTTAAATACAGTTGTACAAGATAAGAAAACGGGTGAATTGAAAATTACCGATATTGAACCAGTTGATTTTTCCGCTTATGGTGGAGTATGGACACCTTGTGCGGGCGTCCTTTCTCCTTGGAATACCCATTTAGGCAGTGAAGAATACGAACCGGATGCAAGAGCACATGAAAAAAATCCGGAAAACTCCAAGGTTACCCAATTTGCACGTAACTATTTTCAGGATGCAAAGGCTATAGGAAATCCATACCTTTACGGATACACAACAGAAGTCACAGTATCGCCTAATGGTAAGGCAGAAGCTGTGAAACATTACAGCATGGGTCGATTATCCTTTGAAAATGTAGCGGTTGCTCCAGATAATCGTACAGTTTATTACGGTGACGACGGTGGTTATGTAATGCCATTCATGTATATCGCTGACAAAGCAGGTGATTTATCTGCTGGTACCTTATATGCCGCAAAATTTAACCAGACTAGTGCTGAAAATGGCGGTGCCGGTGAATTTGAATGGATTGAATTAGGACATGCAACAGATGAAGAAATGAAAGATCTAGCCCAAAATTTAACCTTCAGTGACATTTTTGACGCGACAAATGATCCTGTCTATGCAGAGGCAAATGGATTTTCTCATATCAAAACTACTGTTGGCGAAGAATACTTAAAAGTAAAACCAGGTATGGAAAAAGCAGCAGCATTCTTGGAATCTCGTCGCTACGGTGCTATGCTTGGTGCAACATCTGAATTTAATAAAATGGAAACTCTGACGTTCAACAAAGCCGATAACAAAGTTTATATGGCAATGTCCTATATAGAAGGCGGTATGTTAGAAAATCCGAATGATCCCATAGATGATGTCCGCTTGCCAAAATTGAAAGCTGGGACAATTTTTCAAATGAATATAGCAGCTGACCAAAAAGATCGTAATGGCAATGCTATTAATAGTGATTATATTGTTACCGACATGGAAGCAATATTGAACGGTGAAGATCTCCCTGCTCCAGATGCTGATGGAAATACAGCACACCCGGATAAGATGGCGAATCCTGACAATATTGTGTACGATGAAGAATTAAGGACACTGTTTATTGCTGAAGATAGCAATATGCATTCGAATAACTTCGGTTGGGCTTATAATATCGATACGAAAGAACTGGAACGGATTATTTCCGCTCCAGATGGCGGTGAAGTAACTGGGCTACAAGCTATCAATGATTTAAATGGGGAAAATTATCTCATGATTGGTTCCCAGAATCCTGGAAACATCGGTTATATTGATTTGCCGAATGTTGGGGAAAAAATAAAACCTGGCAAAAACAAATAATGTATTCTCTTATAGGTGAAGTAAAATCCACTCATGCAATTGCATGAGTGGATTTTATTATACTTATTTATGTTTCAGTTCTTTCATCTGCAATAGTAAAATAAGAAATAACTAGCCAATCTATCTGCTAACCAGCATTGCCTATCTGTTCCAAATAGAATCGAGGAATGGTTATTATTTTCGGCTCAAAGTACCTATTAAAAGAAGAATGAAAGAAACTCTAATCATATCAAGAAAAGGCATGACTTCTAGTAGATTTGAAGTTTTCACTTCTGTCTGCAGCAATTGACCATACATCCCAAGGATAAAGACTAGGTGGTAATGAACTAACCCCCAATGGTTCTTTCCTAATCGGATGCTCAAAAGAAAGTGAATGAGCCCAGAGTGCGAGTTGTTGTCCAGCTCTATTAAGATGAACTCCATATTTTTGATCTCCAAAAATGGGGGTACCCATTGCTGACAACTGTACTCGAATTTGATGAGGTCTCCCCGTGTGAAGATTCACAGAAAGTAGGCTTAATCCTTTTTTCGATTTTATAACCTCGTAATCTAGCACTGCTTTTTTTCCTTTGGGATGATTAGAAGAGACAACAGAAACCTTGTTTTTCTGATTATCCTTATGAAGATAATGCACTAGTTGTCCCCTTTTCTTGTTCGGTGTTCCGTGAACAACCGCTAAATAATTACGTTCTATCACATGTCTCCGAATCATATCCGATAATCTTGAAGCGGCTTTAGATGTTTTTGCGAACACCATGGCGCCTCCTACTGGCCGGTCTAAGCGATGTACAAGTCCCAAATAAACATTACCAGGCTTTTGATAGCGTATTTTTAGATCATTTTTTAACATCGTTAATAAATCAAGGTCTCCACTACTATTTGCTTGTACGGGAACATTTATTGGCTTTTCTACCAAAAGTAGATGATTATCCTCATACAAAATAGGAATCTTCATAGAAAACTCTTCTCCTTAAGGCATATTGCCATCTATCATACCATCTTTTTAAGAAATATTCGCCAATTGCCTTTCATCCCTTGTTAATGTTATTCTATGCTTTCAGTTATTGTGATAACCGTGCTATATTTGTTCCATCATTTTAAGTCTCTAAAAAAAACGATGTCTGGGTTCTTTTTCTAAAATGTGGGCAAAATATCCATTGCAATCATAAATAGAACAGGTTGCATGCGATCGGTAACGATACTGGAAGCATATACATCATGTTTAAATTCATCAGGAGGTCCATATGCATTATGCTATTTCAATTTTAGGTATTCTTGTTGTATTGTTTTTGGCTTGGTTGGCAAGCTCTAATCGGAAAAAGGTAAAACTTAAACCAATCATCTTGATGCTTGTCATTCAAATTATTTTAGCGATATTCCTACTAAATACGGAATTTGGTCTCATCATCATCACGGGAATTTCTGCTATATTTAACATGCTTTTAGAGTATGCAAACGAAGGAATTTCCTTTGTTTTTGGCGGTATGGCAAATAATGGAGAAGCTCCATTCTTTTTAAATGTATTGTTACCAATCATCTTTATTTCTGTATTAATTGGAATTCTTCAATACCTAAAAATTTTGCCGTTCCTCATGAAGGGAATTGGATGGCTATTAAGTAAAGTGAATGGGATGGGTAAACTTGAATCATATAACGCAGTTGCTTCGTTGATGGTCGGCCAATCTGAGGTCTTCATCACGTTAAAAAAACAACTAGGCCTTCTTTCAAGGCAGCGGTTGTATACTCTGTGTGCTTCTGCGATGTCGACTGTATCCATATCCATAGTTGGCGCATATATGACGATGCTTGAACCAAAATATGTTGTCACGGCTTTGGCTTTAAATTTATTTGGCGGTTTTATCATAGCTTCTGTTATTAATCCGTACGAGTTAAATCAAAATGAAGATCTATTAGAAATACAGGAGAATAGAAGGCAATCCTTTTTTGAAATGCTCGGGGAGTATATCCTAGATGGTTTTAAGGTGGCAGTGATTGTCGGCGCCATGTTGATTGGGTTCATTGCTTTAATGGCCGCAATCAATCACGTGTTTGAACTTATTTTTACCATTTCCTTTCAGCAGTTACTAGGTTATCTTTTTTCCCCAATTGCACTCCTTATGGGGATTCCTTTATCAGAAGCAGTTAATGCCGGGGGGATTATGGCAACTAAACTGGTGACGAATGAATTTGTCGCAATGATGGACTTATCCGGGGGCAATCATGACTTTAGTTCCCGTACACTTGGGATTCTTTCTGTGTTCCTAGTTTCCTTTGCCAACTTCTCATCCATCGGCATTATTACCGGGGCAGTCAAAAGTCTGAATGAAGAACAAGGGAATGTCGTCGCAAGCTTTGGGTTAAAGCTATTATATGGCGCCACGCTTGTAAGCATTCTTTCAGGTATTATCGTTAGTTTAGTTCTATAAAAGGTAGAACCCACTACTTAAATAGTGGGTTTTTTTCATTACATTCAGATGTCTTAATAACCGTTAACAAAGTTGTTAATTGTCTCCATTTCATCTTCTGTCAATTCCCTTTTTACGTGCTTTTTATATTCCTCTACCATTTTCTGTTTATCTCCACCACAAATTTCTGTATACTTAGCAACAACTCTAATCTTAGCTACTTCTTGATTAAATTCTTCTTTTGAAATCGGCCTCTGATGCGAAGGGATATATGTATCTGCATCAAATCGTTCTAGTTCATCTAATAGTCGCAGTGTTTCTTTAATGGTATAGTTTTCTTTTTCAGAATACATATTTGGATAAATACAGTCTCCTAGAAAAAGAATCTTTTCTTCTTTGATATACACGATCACTGAATCGGCAGCGTGATCTCCCCCAACATGTTGAACGATACAGGTTACCCCACCGAGGTCAATTTCTATTCGTTTTTCAAAGGTTAAATCTGGCAAGACAATCTTGATATCCCTGTGATCCGTATATTCATTCTTAATAGCCTTCGCGCAAAATTCAATTTCTGTTCCTTCTTTCACACGTTCATCTATTGCTTCGTCTGACCATGAAAGCGGAATGAGCTTTTCCATTTCTTTTTTTGTTTCATGAGAAGCAATTGAAACTGTATGTGGCAATGCGTAAAGACCAAAGATATGATCCCAATGCCAATGAGTAAGAACAACCATATCAGGATGTGGGACCTTACCTTTTAAGGTCTCATTCATGAAATAATTTGCATGGTCTTCTGAGTTGCCGGCATCAATCATTAATGTCTTGTTTTGACCAACTACCATTCCTAAAATGGGCCGATCCGTCTCCGATATTGGAGTGATATACCAAAAACTCTTCCCTATTTTGTTAATTGAGTGCATAACGGGTTACCTCCTTTCCTTTATCCTATCTTTCGTCAAATTGTGGTTGTTTACTCTCTAGAGGTGCATTCCAAAAAACAACCTTCCTTACTAAATATACGGTACACCCTAGTACTTCACATCTTATGTAAATCGATTACTTGAGTATTAGAAAAGATAGTAAGTTGTTCCATCATAAACTCTGCAGAAAATTTGAATTTACCTTGAATCCAATAAAAAATTAATCCTAAAGTGGCATTGGTTTGATAATGTAAGAACATTTCATAATTTATCTCACCCATCGTGGACTTCATCTCTATAAAAACCTCACTGGAAAAGATCCGATAAAACAACGACTCTAAACGCTTTTTAAAATCTGAATGACTAGTATACAATGCATAAAATATTCGTTTGTTCTTTTCAATATATTCAAATATTTTTACTGTCGTAGGTGCTAAAGAATTTACATTAATCCTATTGTTATTTTCAAATGGAAATAGGATGGCTTCTCTTAATCCCTCTAACAATTCGCATAAAGCTTCTTCTAGAAACTCCTCTTTATTTGAATAGTGGGCATAGAATGTGGCTCTATTTAAATCTGCATATTGTGCAATCATGGATACTGTAATCTCATGTTCCGGGTATTGTTCAATTAAATTTATATAAGCATTTTTCAAAGAATGTTTTGTCTTTTTAATTCTTCTATCTATTTTAATTTCCATAAGTCTAGCTCCTATTAAAAATATAATCAACAATAGTAGTATAACTGTTGTTTAAACTTCATTTAAAGTAATTGTGTTTACCTAGTTTTTCCTAATGAATGTTACATTGAAGATGCAGATATTTTTAACATAAGTAAAGAGGAGGAATATGTTATGAAACTAGAAAACAAAATAGCTGTAGTAACTGGAGCAGCCTCTGGTATCGGTTATGGAATTGTAGAGAAATTTGTTAAAGAAGGCGCAAAGGTTGTTGCTGGGGATATAACAGATACTATATTTGATCTTGAAAGAACTTTTGGTGAAAATGTAAAAGCTGTAAAAGTAGACGTCTCAAAAGAAGCAGACGTAAAAAATCTGATTGAAACAGCAGTAAACACTTTTGGCAAACTAGATATTTTATGTAACAATGCTGGAATTATTGGAGCTTATGCAAACATAGATGAATATACGGAAGAGCAATGGAATCGAGTAATTAGCATTAACGTAAACGGACCATTCTTCGGAATAAAACATGCGGTTCCTTATATGAAACAAAACGGTGGCGGTGCCATTGTAAATACAGTTTCTATTTCATCTCGACATGCCACTCCTGGTTCTCCAGCCTACGTTGCTTCAAAAGGGGCGGTTTTAATGTTAACTCGCCAAGCTGGTCACGACTATGCTCGTGATAACATTCGTGTAAATGGAATCTCTCCAGGTGTGGTTAATACTGGTATTTTGAAAGACGTTGACGATGACATGCTAAGTGTATATTCAGAAGCAATTCCGATGGGAAGAATTGGTGAACCATCTGAGCTTGCAAATGTCGTTTGTTTCTTAGCATCTGACGAGGCTTCTTATGTCACTGGTCAGACTTACATTGTAGATGGCGGTAAAGATACAATTTAACCTTTTACAATAAAAAGCTTATCAAATAAAAAAATCTCCTAAATTGCCACTATTTATACTGAACGGCAACATTTAGGAGTTTTTTTTAATTCGGCTCACTGCATTTCTTTTTTACTTATATTTAATAAGTACTTAACCTGCTACTCTTTCCACTGTCCTATTTAATTCTTCACTTTCCAAGTTTACTTTATCAGGTCTAACAACGAAGATACTAATTAAAGTCGCAATCACGAAGAAAGTCATAATGACATATAACACCATGTCATAGGATTGTGTCTTTTCAAGAACAAATGCACTTAGCTGATTACCTGTCAGTCCTGCCATTGCCCAAGCAGATAAGGCTAATCCATGTACAGTAGAAACACTATCTAAACCAAAGCGGTCAGATAAAAGTGGTGGTATAGATGAAAATCCTCCACCGTAGCCTGCGTTTACGACGCAAAGTAAGGTAATTATAAGGAGCGTAATAGAGTTATTAATACCATCAAACACTATTGTTAATAAAATGGCTGTAATAGATGAAATAAAAATAATTTTATAAATTGTGTTACGGTCTTTTAATCGATCAGCCCATGAGGAGAAAACAATTCGGCCGCCTGCATTAAAAATAGCTGTTAATGAGCTAACCAAACCAATTGCCCCAAATCCAATGAATGCTAAAATGCCTTTTTCCTGTGAAATTAAAGCTAATCCACATGTAATATTGATATAGAACATGAACCAAATACCGATAAATGTTTTATTCGTCAATACCTTTCGATAACTAAAGCTTTGGGTTTTTTCGCTTTTTTCAACATATCCAGCTGGTTTCTTTAAAGCTAAGTGCCCAATAACCATCATCACCAAATAAACACCCGCTAGAATAAAAAACATTGTAAATATATTTGTGGGATTTACTAAGAGCCCCTCATTGTTTCTTTCTCCGAGCAGTTTTACCATTAAAGGACTTGCAATGACCTTCGCTAAGCCAAAACCTGCAACAGCAAGGCCTGTCGCCAACCCTTTTTGCTTCTCAAACCAAAGCATTAATGTTTTTACTGGTGTTAAATAACCAATCCCAAGTCCAATCCCCATCACAATTCCATAAGAAACATAAATACCTATCAAGGACTTTTGATAAATAAAGAAACCTGTTCCAGCCATCCCAGCTACAAAAAAGATTGCCGAAACTAAAGACGATTTATGAATGTCTTTTTCAACAAGTTTTCCTCCAAACGCTGCAGACATTCCAAGTACAAAAATGGCTATACTAAATGCCCATTCCACTTCACCGACTGGCTTCCCAATGTAAGAGGCAATATCGCCCTTAAATAATGACCAACAGTACACTGTACCAATACTACAGTGAATCAATAATGCTGGAAGTACAGCACGAATCCACTTGTTTTCAAAATTCCCCATAATATACCCCTTTCACCACCATTTAGCTCAAAATTAAATCACGAACATTTTTATTAAACATTAATAATTAGTTCGAATTTAATTTAAAAAAC
>NZ_JBALOP010000021.1:0-7422 GCF_036962685.1 Bacillus sp. JJ1566
AAAGATTGAATACTTCCTTTTATCTTAATCTATTTAAAATTCTATTAAAACTATGTCGAAATTGCAAGATAATTTTTATTATTTTCATTACTTTTTCTTCTATCATTTGATTTAATTGGGTTTTTTAAAGAAATATCCCTATTATATATTTGTAGAAAACAAGTTATTTTGTTTTTTCAATATAATACTTTACTGCGAAAAAGCGTTGAATCACTAAATTTTTTGATAAAAAAAAGATCCATCACGCTTTGTGATAGATCTGCTAACGGTTTGATTTTGGATTTAGTGCATCCTTCAACCCTTCACCTATAAAATTAATAGATAAAATTGTTAATGTAATAGCTGTTGCAGGTGGTACCCACATCCAGGTTATATTACGAAGGACATCTGCGTCCCTTGCTTCTGCTAGCATATTTCCCCAGCTTGGTGTATTTGCAGGCACCCCAAAGCCTAGAAAACTTAGTCCAGATTCAGCAACAATCATTACCGCCAAAATTAATGTTGCTTGTACAATGATTGTAGAAGAAACATTTGGCAATAGATGCTTAATAATAATTTTTGATGGCCTTGTCCCAATCGATTTCGCAGCTAAAATATACTCATTTTCTTTTTCTGCTAAGACTTTACTTCGAACGATACGGGCAACTCCACCCCAACCAAGGATACTCATTACTATAATTATAGGCCATGCTCCAGATACTTTTCCTGTAAGAAGACTGTTTAAAACAATTACAAAAATCATAAAAGGGAATACTAAAACGAAATCTGTAAAACGCATTAACAATTGGTCTATTTTCCCACCGTTATAAGCCGCTATAGAACCAACAATAGTCCCCATTAGGGTTATAAGTATCGTACAAGTAAATCCGATTAACAAGGATGTTCTTCCTCCATGAAGCATTCTCGCAAACATGTCACGTCCATTTGTATCTGTGCCAAGCCAATTATCTGCGGACGGCTCTTTACTCATGTTCATGTAATCAATACGAACAATATCTTGTTTATTTAACATAGGTCCGAAGATAGCAGTCAAAATGATTAATATAAGAAAAACTAAACTAATCATTGCTAGCTTGTTTTTCATGAATTTCCTTCTGGCTATTGCCCAAGGAGAAAGGCTTTTTATCTCTTTTTTTGGTGAATTTACATTTGTATTAGTAACTACTTCCATTTATTCTCCTCCTTAATCCAATCGAATCCGCGGATCCACAATTCCATAAAGTAAATCTGCGATAAGATTTCCGAAAAGTGTTAAAAATGAAAGTAACATTGTGATCGTCATCATTACAGCATAATCTCTTGTATTAACGGAATCTAAGAAAAGTTGTCCGATTCCCGGGTATGTGAAAATAGTTTCAGTTATAACCGCTCCACCTATTAAAGTTGCAATATCGAATCCTAAAAATGTTACTAACGGAATAATAGAATTTCGTAAAATATGCTTATTATAAATCGTTGATTCTTTCGTACCTTTAGCTCTTGCAGTTCTTACAAAGTCTTTACGACTATTTTCGATAATATCATTACGTAAAAATTGAGTATATGACGCCGTACCCATTAAACCTAAAACGAGTGCAGGTAATAAAACATGATGAAATTTACTTACATAATATTCAAACGTTCCTTCATCAAGTCCAACTTCAATTGATCCACTGAATGGGAACCAATTAAGCTGAAACGCAAAGAAATAAATTGCCACAATCCCCGCAACAAACGATGGAACAGCTAATCCAATATAGTTATAGCTCGCAATCAGATTATCTCCAAGTTTATACGGTTTTCGTCCTGCATACATTCCCATAAAGAATGAAAAAATGTACGTGAAAAATAATGATACAATTGCTAAAAATAACGTATTTGGAATTTTTTGAGCAATTAGCTTTGAAACATCCATTTTATGTGTTGTAGATTTACCAAAATCCCCTTGAACAAAATCAGTCACCCATCTCCAATACTGTACAGGTATTGGGTCATTGTATCCCAATTTTTCCCGCATTTCTTCAATGTATTTCGGATCTGTATTGGATGGATCAATTTCTCCCCCAAATGGGTCACCCGGCATTATTTTTGCCAAGGAAAATACCACAATTGAGGCAAGGAGTAATAATGGAATCATGCCAAGTATTCTTCGAATTGAGTATTGGAGCATGTTATGTTCTCCTTATCCTAAAAAATTCATTTCAAAAAGGAAATTCAAAAAGTCACAAATCGTGACTTTTTGAACTCTATTGACCTATAATCAGTCAGTTACATACCATTTATGAACATCTGTTTGGAATCCAACAGCATTTACATGTACACCTTGAAGGCGTTCGTTAATTCCATATAGGTTCATGTTTTCCCATAACGGTAGTGCTGGTAATTCTTCATTGAACAGTTTTTGCCATTCAGTATAAACTTGTCCACGGTATTCTTTATCAAATGATTTTTCGCTTAAGCCTTCTTCAAGAAGTCTTTGGTTATCTTCATTTACCCAACGACCATAGTTCCACTCAGCATCATTAGCCCATAGACCAGATGGATCTGGGTCAGAACCCGTTCCCCAAGAACCGAAGAATGCTTCTAATTCTTTATCGTCGTTATCTTTCATTTCGTTGTAAAGGTTGAACTCAATTAGACTTCCAGTTGCTAATTCAGTTTTTACACCGATGTCATTCCAGCTTTGAATGATTGCTTGTGAACGACCTTCGAAAGTTGCATTACCTGCATAATGGCCAAATTTGATAGAGAATGGCTTACCTTCTGGATCTTCTACAAATCCATCACCATCAACATCTTTATAACCAGCAGTAGCTAATAATTCTTTTGCTTTTTCTTGACTGTATTCATATTGGTTAAGATCAGCATCATCAGCAGCCATCCAGAATGCAGACGGAATAACAGTGTTGAATACTTTACCTTTTCCTGCTAAGAAACCATTAATCATTGCTTGACGATCAATAGCAGTTAATAAAGCCTGACGTAATTCTTTAGACTCAAACTTATCAAAATCTGCAATGTTAGTACGTGTTTCTTGATCACGGTGACCAAATCGTAAACCGATATAAGAGTAAACAGTACCAGTAGCTTCTTCTAGACGAACATGGTCCATCTTGTCAATTTCTTTTACAGTTGCTGGAGCAATTTCCATAATGTCAACTTCACCATTTTGGAGTGCACCGTTTGCTAATGATGGATCAATAACTTTGATAACTACTCCATCAAGAAGTGGCTTACCTTGCCAATAATCTTCAAAACGTTCTAACTCTACATATTCACCAGGAACAACTTTTTTCACTTTGAATGGTCCAAGACCTACTGGATTTGTACGAACTTGTTCAGATTCACCAAGCTCTGCAACTGGAACACCTTCGTAGTGTTTCTTAGGCATTGGATCTGACCAAAGGTTTTCTAAGTTGTTGATTTTTACTTCTTTAAAAGTAACTGCAACAGTATATGTATCAATTACTTCTACACCTTCGATATGGTCTGCTTTACCATCTTTTTTCTCAACAGCACCTTTGATTCCTTCAACATAGTTGAAACGAGAACCATCATAATCTGGGTCTGCAATAGTTTCAAGAGCAAATGCATAGTCTTCAGCTGTTAGTTCTTCACCATTATGCCATTTAACGCCTTCTTCAAATTTAAAAGTATACGTTAATTTGTCATCACTAATTTCCCATGAAGCAAGATTTGGTTCATATTCCAAATCGTCATTTACTGTGTAAATGCTATCACCTGTGAAACCTAGGATTTGTGCATCAATTACACTTCTGTAATAAGCAGATTCAAAAACACCTTCTGGAGCTTGAGTTACAGCTAGTGTGATTTTACCGCCTTCTTTTGGTTCAGATGTTTCTGATCCAGTGTTTTCTTTTTCTTTTTCAGCTGTTTTTTCATTACCACCGCAAGCTGCTAGGAATAATGACATTACTAGCATAAGCGCGATAGTCCATAATGCTGACTTTTTCATGTAGGTTTTCCCCCTTAAAATTTGATATATGTTTGTAAAAATTTGCTGCCAATTATTTGTGTAAATGACAAGCCACCTTATGACCTGGCTTCACCTCCTTTAATTGTGGTTTGATTTTCGAACATTCCTCCATTGCCATTGGACATCTTGGATGGAATGGACAACCACTTGGCGGATTCGCCGGGCTTGGCACATCACCTTGAAGAACAATTCTTTCCTTTTTCTTTCTTGGATCAGGCTCAGGAATAGCAGAAATCAATGCTTGTGTATAAGGATGAAGTGGTTCAGCGTACAAGTCATCCTTTTCTGCAATTTCAACAATGCCACCAAGATACATAACCCCAATCCTATCGCTCATGTGTTTTACAACACTCAGGTCATGTGCAATGAAAAGGAAAGTTAATCCGAACTCATCTTGTAATTCTTTTAATAAGTTTAATACTTGCGATTGAACCGAAACATCAAGTGCTGAAACTGGCTCATCTGCGATAATCAGTTTTGGTCTAAGTGCTAATGCACGCGCAATCCCGATTCTTTGACGTTGCCCTCCGGAGAACTCATGAGCGTACTTATAAAAAGCATCCTCGGGAAGTCCAACCTTTTTTAACAAGTCCATTACTTCATCTTTTAGTTCTTTTAATGACTTCCCAGTGTAGTTGATGATTGGTTCTGCTACGATATCACCAACCATTTGCATTGGATTTAATGAAGCATATGGATCCTGGAAAACCATTTGGAAATCTTTTCTGATTTCTCTCAAGTGTCTTCCTTTTAGTTTCGTGATATCTTGACCATCCAAAAGAATCTGACCGTCTGTTGGTTCAAGTAAGCGAAGAATGGTTCTCCCTGTTGTAGATTTTCCACACCCTGATTCACCAACAAGGCCTAATGTTTCACCTTCTTTAATATCAAATGAAACACCATCAACCGCTTTTACATGGCCAATTGTTTTCCTCATAAATCCACCCTTAATAGGATAGTAGGTTTTAAGGTCTTTAACTTCTAATATAAGATTATCTTTTTTTACTAGTGTTGAATTAGCCACTTTTATTTCACCTCTTCTACAGGTCGGCTACTCTTATATAAAAGGCAGGATACATCATGTCCAGCCTCAACTTCTCCTAATACTGGAGTAAGAGTCTTACACTCTGGCATTGCTGATGGGCAACGGTCAGCAAATCGGCAACCAACTTTAGGCATATTTTTTAATGACGGTACAATTCCTTCAATCGACCCTAATGTGTCAACTTCCTCATGAAGCTTTGGAATAGATTCCATCAGGAGTTTTGTATATGGATGCTTTGGATTGTAGAAAAGCGTATCAACATCTGTTTTTTCTACAATTTTACCCGCATACATGACGATTACTTCATCACACATCTCGGCAACAACACCAAGGTCATGTGTAATTAGAATGACTGACATATCATTCTTCTCTTGAATGGTCTTAAGGAGATCAAGTATTTGTGCTTGAACTGTTACATCAAGAGCCGTTGTAGGTTCGTCAGCTATTAATAGCTTTGGTTGACAAGCAATAGCCATTGCTATCATCACACGCTGTCTCATACCACCTGAAAGTTGGTGAGGATATTCATCCACAATACTGTCAGGTCGAGAAATCCCTACTTGAGTTAATAGTTCAATACTAATTTCTCTCGCTCTTTGCTTTGAGATTTTTTGATGGTTTAATAGAACCTCATCTAATTGAAAACCAATTGTAAAAACAGGATTAAGAGCAGTCATGGGTTCCTGGAATATCATCGAAACATCTTTTCCACGAATTTTATTCATTTCAGATTCTGATAGATTTTCAATATTATTTCCTTGAAATATAACTTCTCCGTCTGTAATTTCTCCAATCCCTACCGGTAATAGTTTCATAACGGACATGGACATTACACTTTTTCCGCAGCCGGATTCACCAACAATTCCGACAATTTGGCGCGGATTAACCTTAAAGGAAACATCATCCACTGCATGATAGATTTCTCCATCTATGTTAAACCCTGTTTTCAATCCCTTTACCTCTAGCAAAGGTGCCCCATTATTTGGCTGTTGCATACAAACACCCCAAATTCTTCTAGAATATCCACAATTAATATGTAAATAAAATTTTATTACTATAATATTATAATTGCAAGACAATTTTTTATATTTAAAGTTAAAAAGGTTAAAAAGGTTGATAAATAAAGGTTTACGGTAAATTTTCTATTAACTCTAATTATTTCAATATATTATAAAAATATATTATATTAGAATTTTCTCATAAGTTGTATATACAACTTACGAAAATTATCAATTGTAAATATGAAAGTTTAGATTTACAATGTTCTTGAATCTAAGAAAGGAAGTGTTAGATTGATTATTAAACCTCGTACTGTCCCGGACGAATTGGTACTTTTAAAATCTGTCCGAGCGCGTAGCAAAGTTTCTGAGAAAACGGAGAATAAAATCGTCTCACTTGAAAAAGGTTTTATTGGAGAAAAAATGTTTGATCAACGCATGACCAATCTCTCCCTCGATTGCCTCACTATCAATGACCTGCTTCTAGAAACAAACAATACCCATTATCAAATTGATTCCCTACTGATTACTCAACCCAAAATTCATATTTTTGAAGTAAAAAATTATGAAGGTGATTATTTGCTCGATGGCGATAGTTTACGGCTCCTTTCTGGTAAGGAAATAAAAAACCCGCTTAACCAACTATCCCGGAGTGTCTCTCTCTTTCGGCAATTTCTCCAACAACAACGAATGAACTTTACTGTAGAGGGTCATCTCGTATTCATCAATCCCGAATTTTATCTCTATAATGCTTCTCCTGAACTACCGATAATTTTTCCAACCCAACTTGAGCGCTTTATTAAACAATTAAATACTCAGTCTTCAAATTTGATTGGAAAACATCATACGCTGGCAAATAAGCTTTTGGCGTCGCATATTAAATACTCACCGTATACATTGTTGCCAGAGTATAGTTTTGATGGGTTGGAGAAAGGGGTAATGTGTGCCAGGTGTGAATGCATAGATATGTCTGATACAGGGCGAACAACGACTATAATTTGTAAAAATTGTGGTTTTGTAGAGGATAAAGAAGTTGCAATTTTGCGCAGTATAGAGGAGTTTATCTTACTTTTTCCTGATATGAAGGTTACATCGGGGACTATTTTTGAATGGTGCAAGATTATTAGATCAAAGGCATTGATTCTACGAATTCTTCAAAAATACTATCAACCTTGTTCATCTAAAAAAGGGACATACTATATAAAAAAGGGTTTTTAATAAATATAAGATAAGAGTTATTCCTTTTTTCGGAAAAAGGAACTCTTATCTTATTTTTTGTGGAGATATAAATATATATTTGGAAGTTATCTTATGAATTCATACTGCTTTATACAGAAGCCATTGCTTTTCCAGCATTTATGATATAGCTTTTTCCTTTTTTATCCATAAGTACTTGCTTATCC
>NZ_JBALOP010000022.1:0-13867 GCF_036962685.1 Bacillus sp. JJ1566
ATTTTGCAGTTTGTTCACGAAATTTTTCACTTACTCTTACGTATAATATCATATCTACAATTTTTTCTCCATAATTGGAAACTTTATTATTCATTTCATCTAATTTACTTTTAAAGTTTTCTTAGTGATTGTAAAATAATATGTAACAATTACCTAGGGAGGAAAAAGTTTGAACATTAACTATGTGTACGGTTTTCTTCGGTTTCTTTTAGTATTGGCATTAATAGTTATTGGTTTCGTCATATTTTATTATCTGTTTAGACTTACCTATCCATTTATTTTTGCTTTATTAATAGCTTTCCTTATTAACCCGCTAGTAAATTTTTTAGAACGTAAAGGAAGGATGCCTCGAGGATTATCTGTATTTATAGGAATCTTCATTGTGTTTGGGGTTGTCACCGGATTCCTTACATTATTAATTGCGGAAATCATTTCAGGTGCAAACTATTTGGCAAAAGAGGTTCCACAGCATTTCGAAAAGCTAGTGGTTTATTTTGAAGATTTAATAGTTGGGCAAATTATTCCGTTATATGAAAGATTATCAAGTATGTTTGATAATTTAGAGCAAGGCCAACAACAAACCATAATGGATAATGTAAGCAATGTTGGTACAACAATCGCAACGAATGTCGGAGAGTTTCTAAAAGCGTTCTTAGAAAACATCCCAAAATTTCTTGGTTGGTTGCCAAATGCAGCAACTGTAATTGTATTCTCACTGTTAGCAACATTTTTCATAAGCAAGGATTGGAATAAATTCATCATTATGGGGCGAAAGTTTATCCCTGTTAAAGCTAGAACGAGTGGAAAATCTGTGTTTGTAGAGTTAAAGAAAGCGTTATTTGGATTTATAAAAGCTCAAGCAACCCTGATTTCAATTACTGCAGGAATAGTATTGGTTGGGTTATTAATTTTACGAGTAGATTATGCTATTACAATCGCATTGTTAATAGGGCTTGTTGACCTTCTTCCGTATTTAGGAACAGGGCTCATCTTTGTACCGTGGATTATATACTCCGCTTTTAGTGGGGATATCCCACTAGCAATCGGACTAGGTATTTTATATATTGTGGTAATCGTACAGCGTCAAGTTATGGAGCCAAAGGTTATTTCATCCAGTATTGGACTTGATCCATTGGCAACCTTGATATCCCTTTTTGTTGGGTTTCAATTATTCGGGTTCATTGGACTGATAATTGGTCCTGTCATTTTAGTAATCATTAGGACCTTATATACAACCGGTGTATTTCATGATTTATGGAGCTTTATTGTCGGAAAAGAAGCATAAAGAAAAAAGCCACTGCTCACAACCGCAATGGCTTTTTCTCACTTCATCACCAACGACGTATTACGGTAAATTGTCCTCTATCAATCCTACTTCTAATCCATTTCGCGATAACCGGTTTAATAAAATTTCGGGTTACCGGTAGGAGAAGCAGCAATCCCATCAAGTCGCTAACATAGCCGGGTGTTAAAAGTAAGATAGCACCGATTAGAATACATATTCCATCCATGATCGCTTCACCAGGTACCTGACCATGGTCCATCTGTTGTCTTGCACGTCTAATAGTTTCTAGCCCCTGTTTCTTTGCAAGCCACGCTCCCAGCACTCCCGTAAGAATAATGATTAATAAAGTCATTGGAATTCCAAGCGTCTTTCCTGAAAATATAAGGACACTTATTTCTATAGCCGGTACAATAATAATTAACGCTAGTAAAAATCTCATACGATCCTCCTCAAAGATCAAGGCTTTTCCTCTATTATACGTTTCATTTTCTCAAAAAAGTAGTCCCTCATAAAGAAAAAAGAGAAGGTTTCCCTTCTCTCTTTTTATAGAACATTCGCATGTCCTTCGTATATTACTCCACGAGCTGAATCGACCGTAATATCCTGTCCATCCTTTAGTAATGTTGTTGCATTTTCAACACCAACAATAACAGGAATTCCAAGACTTAATCCTACTACAGCTGCATGGCTAGTTAGACCGCCTTCTTCCGTAATTAAGGCAGAAGCTTGTTCTACGTATTTTACCATGTCACGGTCAGTTGCAGGTGTTACAAGGATTGCGCCATCATACATTTTTGCTTCAGCTTCTTCACTAGTATGAGCTACTACTACTTTTCCAAAAGCTGATTTTCTACCGATACCTTGTCCATTTACAATCGTGTTGCCAACAACATGAATCTTCATGATATTAGTGGTACCACATTCTCCAACTGGTACACCAGCCGTAATGACAACTAAATCACCAGGTTTGATAATACCAGTACTTAATGCTACATCAACTGAGTTTTCAAGCATTTCGTCTGTTGATTTTGCCACGTTTCCTGTTTGCGCGTATACACCCCAAACAAGTGAAAGCTTTCTGGTTGTTGAATCACTTGCTGTTACAGCAATGATTGGTGCCTTTGGACGGTATTTTGAAATCATTCTTGCAGTATGTCCGCTTTCTGTAGGTGTAACAATTGCAGAGGCATCTAGGTTAAGTGCAGTATGGGCAACTGATTGACCAATCGCATCAGTAATCGTAATACCGGAAATTTTGCTACGTTGAGATAAAATTTCGCGATGAATTAATGCATCTTCCGCACGAGACGCAATATTGTGCATTGTTTGTACAGCTTCAACTGGATATGATCCTGCAGCTGTTTCACCAGATAACATAATCGCATCTGTACCATCAAAAATCGCATTTGCAACGTCACTAGCTTCTGCACGAGTCGGTCTAGGATTACGTTGCATGGAGTCTAGCATCTGAGTTGCTGTAATTACTGGTTTACCAGCGGCATTACATTTTTTAATTAATTCCTTTTGAACGAGTGGAACTTCCTCAGCTGGAATTTCAACTCCTAAGTCACCACGTGCAACCATAAGTCCATCAGATACTTCAAGGATTTCCTCGATGTTATCGACACCCTCTTGGTTTTCAATCTTAGGGATGATTTGAATGGCTTCACCATTATTTTCTTCCAGTAATTCTCTAATTTCTAATACGTCTGAAGCACGACGAACGAATGATGCTGCGATAAAATCAACATCTTGTTGGATACCAAAAACAATGTCTTTTGCATCTTTTTCAGTCATACCTGGTAGATTCACACTAACACCCGGTACGTTTACACCTTTTTTATTTTTTAATGTTCCACTGTTTAATACTTTTGTTAGAATTTCACGCTTCTGTTGATTGATTTCTACTACTTCTAGTCCGATTAATCCGTCATCTAATAGAACTTTGGATCCTGGGTGTACATCCTCGATAAGACCCGGGTATGTAATCGAGAATTTTTCTGGTGTTCCAACGACTTCTTCCATTGAAATTGTGATGTTGGACCCTTCTACTAATTCAATTGCACCATTTTCCATTGTATTCGTACGGATTTCTGGGCCTTTTGTATCTAATAAGATTGCAATATGTTTGCCAGTTATTTTAGAGGCTTCACGGATATTCTGAATACGCGCGCCATGCTCTTCAAAGTCACCATGTGAAAAATTTAATCTTGCTACGTTCATTCCAGCATTAGCTAATGCAACAAGCTTTTCAATACTTTCACTTGCTGGTCCTATTGTACATACTATTTTTGTTTTTCTCATTACATTTTCCTCCTCTATAATCGCTTGTTCAAACAGAGCGATTACGAACACTTCCACAATGAATTATACCGAAGTTATTACTAAATTGATAGTTCTTGCGCCAGATTATACATTTTTTCGTCAACTGTATGTTTACGATCTAAGATTTCCATAATATCGTGATCTACTAATTGGTTCTGTTGGATTCCGACAGCTCTTCCACCTTTTCCTTCTAGTAACAACTCAACAGCTTTAGCTCCTAAACGGCTAGCTAATACTCTGTCTGTTGCAGTTGGAGAACCACCACGTTGAATATGTCCAAGCACACTCACTCTTGTTTCAAAACTTGTTGCTTCTTGTATTTTCTTCCCAATTTCTACACCGCTACCTACACCTTCAGCGACAACAATAATACTATGTTTCTTTCCACGGTCATGGCCACGGTTAAGCTTTGCGACAACCTCATTCATGTCGTGATCTGCTTCTGGAATTAAGATTGTTTCAGCACCGCCAGCCAATCCAGCCCATAATGCGAGATCACCAGCATGTCTACCCATTACTTCAATTACATATGTACGTTCATGAGAAGTTGCAGTGTCTCTAATTTTATCGATTGCATCAATTACGGTATTAAGTGCAGTATCAAAACCAATTGTGAAATCAGTACCAGGGATATCGTTGTCGATTGTACCTGGAACACCAACACATGGGAAACCAAGCTCTGTTAATTTTTGGGCACCACGGTATGAACCGTCACCACCGATTACAACTAAACCTTCGATACCTAATTTTTTCAGTTGTTCAATTCCCTGTTTACGACCTTCTTCTGTCTTGAATTCCACACATCGTGCTGTATAAAGCATTGTACCGCCGCGATGAATGATATCACCGACATCTCCAATTTCTAATTTTTTAATCTGGCCACTTATCAGCCCAGCATATCCCTGATAAATTCCATATACTTCAACATCGTGATAGATTGCTTTACGTACAACAGCACGAATCGCAGCGTTCATTCCAGGAGAATCTCCACCACTAGTTAACACACCTATTCTTTTCATTTTTCCACCTCTATGTAAAAATTAGTCGTGAATTAGTTTATTTATTAGCTTATACTATTCTTTCGCAATATGTATAAAATAACACTAATATATAAGTAAAACAAGTTATGACATCGTAATAATTTTTGAAAAATGTGTGAAAACGCATCAAAATGTAAAAGGTATTTGAAACAGAGGGAAATATAGGAATGGACATCCTGCATAATAGAATATTCTTGTTTCCAATTTTTGTAGATAAACAAAGTAAAACGTGCCCTAAACTTGTGTTAGATGCACGCTTACTTTTTTACTGAACTCCGATATACTCTTCTTCAGCTATTTTAAATTGACCTATCTTTTTATATTTTTGATAGCGTTGCTGAATTAACTCATCGTTGTTTAATTTGCGCAATTCTTTTAATGATTGTAAGAGAATTGTATCAATAAAAGCTGCTTGTTCTGCAACATCCTTATGAGCGCCGCCCCTTACCTCAGGGATGATTTCATCTACTACCCCAAGTTCTTTTAAGTCTGGTGCAGTAATTTTCATAGACTCAGCAGCTTTTTTCGCAAGTCCTGCATCTTTCCATAGTAACGCAGCAGCACCTTCAGGTGAAATAACCGAATAAGTTGAGTTTTCGAGCATGTGAATATAGTTTCCAACACCTAGTGCAAGAGCCCCACCACTTCCACCTTCTCCGATAACGATACAAATGACAGGAACAGTTAGGCTTGCCATTTCAAAAAGGTTTTTTGCAATTGCTTCACTTTGGCCACGTTCTTCTGCTGCTTTACCTGGATACGCACCCTTTGTATCAATGAAGCAAATAATTGGACGGTTAAATTTTTCTGCCTGCTTCATTAAGCGAAGTGCCTTGCGATATCCTTCAGGGTGTGGCATACCAAAGTTTCTTCTAATATTCTCTTTCGTATCCTTACCACGTTGATGACCTATAACGGTAACAGCTAAACCATGATATTTAGCAATACCACTAACAATGGCAGCATCGTCTCCATAAAAGCGGTCACCATGACACTCGAAAAAGTTCGTAAAAATACGGTCAATATAATCAAGGGTTGTTGGTCTTTCAGGATGACGGGCAATTTGTACACGATCCCACGGTTTCAAATGACTATAGATATCGTTCTCCAGTTTTTGAAGCCTTGTTTCAAGCTTTGAAATTTCATCAGAAAGATCAACATTCGAATCACTTGTAAATTCTTTTAGCTCGGAAATCTTTTTCTTCAATTCCACGACTGGTTTCTCAAATTCTAGTTCACCTACCAATTAACCGCACCCCCGTTCATATGAATGTCTACGATATTTGCCAATGTATCTTTTAAATCATGACGGTGGATTACAGCATCCAATTGACCGTGTTTTAATAGAAACTCAGCTGTTTGGAAATCTTCTGGAAGTTCTTCACGGATGGTTTGCTCGATAATCCTTCTACCAGCGAAACCAATTAAGGCACCCGGTTCCGCAAAATTAAAGTCTCCTAATGATGCAAAGCTTGCAGATACTCCACCTGTAGTTGGGTGAGTCATAATCGAAATAATCAGACCGCCTTGATCACTAAAAAGCTTTAATGCTGAACTAGTTTTTGCCATTTGCATTAAACTAAGTACACCTTCTTGCATCCTTGCTCCACCAGAAGCAGTGAAAATGAGAAATGGCACTTTTTCTTCCATTGCCTTTTCAATCGCTCTTGTAATTTTTTCACCGACTACAGAACCCATACTTCCCATTCGGAAGCTTGAATCCATTATCGCTAAAATAATTCGATTACCATCAATTGTACCTTCACCAGTTACTACGGCTTCATTAATACCGGTTTTATCTTGGTCTTTCTTCAGCTTTTCAAGATAATTCGGGAATCCAAGTGGATTTTCAGATACCATTGACTGGTCGAACTCAACGAAGGATCCTTCATCAAGTAAGCTCTCTACTCTTTCATAAGCAGTCATTTGATAATGGTATCCACAGTTCATACATACCTTATCGTTTTTCATTAATTCCTTTGTATACATGATTTTTTTACAGTTTGGACATTTGCTCATAATTCCCTCTGGAACATCTTGCCTTGCCTGCTCTGATGGAATTGAAGCATATTTCTTCTTTTTTACAAAAAAGTCTTTTAACAAAATAAACCTCCTCACACATTTCAATGGAATGGCTTTTTCGACTTAAGTTTATTTACATCTTTTAATGATTAGTATTTTTTTAAGGCTGTTTTCGCAAACATTGCTGTTTTTAATACAATTGATTTCCGCTACATTTTGAAAGTTCTTCCTTGAATTTGCACCGCACGAAGAAAATGCGAATGCATTTTCGAGGAGGTGGACGCTTTCCACGGGCGTGGCTTGAGCCTCCTCAACGAAATGCGTTAAGCGGCTCGATTAGAAACGAGGAAATTGGAGACTCCGACAAAGAGGCGTATTTTGCCTCTGTAGGAGGAGTTGAAATTTCTCGAGTTTCTTGCCGCTGAAGCTAGACAAGTCGCTAATCGCTCCTGCGGGGTCTCAAGTCTCACGCTTTTCCCGCTGGAGTCGCCACCTTCCGCTTCAATCAATAGTTTTGTTTTATCCAATAGCAACAATCTTTTAGAAATGAGCCTTTTTTAAAAAAGCTGTGTAACGAAAAAAAGGAAAATCTCTATCTTCCTTCGTTGCCAAAAAAGCATGTACTTATACTTTACTGAATGTCTTCTTTATTTTTTGTAGGAATATGTAAATAAAAACACGACAAATTCCTACATAATTATTTTTTCATAGGCAGATAAAGCTTTTGCCTTGTCACTTTTACTAAGAGCGTCAACTAACTCATTGAAAGCATTTTTGTTTATGAGATGAGTTTGATCCTCATAAATAAACTTCACATATTCATTAATCACTATCCAAATTCGCAGTAAAAGGCGATTTCCAGTTGCTTCGACAATTGTTTTAAAGAGAAATTCTTCGGGATCATTGGCATCCCAAAGTGTCCTTTTTAATTCTGTGATCATCTGGTTGTTCTTTTTATTACATACTAATTCGATACATGATTTTTCAAGTGTATGTTTTGTTTCGAGTAGATCAACTTTTGTTTTATTTCCTTGGATGATAAAGGTAGCCAGTAAATGGATCAACTGGTGATCACCAAAGTCCTTTAAAAACGTACCTTCGCCTCTTCTTGTCTCAATTAGCCCTAATAATTCAAGCGACCTTAATGCCTCTCTTACAGATGACCGTCCTACATTAAGACGATCAGAAAGTTCTCGTTCAGAAGGAATTTTATCACCAGTGGAAAGTCCATCATCTTGAATGATGGACCTAATTTGTTTGACGATCTCAATGTAAACCTTAGAATTATGGGCTGTCACATTTTCACACCCATTCAATTATTCTATTATGGCTAAACGGCGTGTCTTCTCAGCAACTTCTTCCGGATTAACAGTGATTCTTGCAACCCCTGTTTCCATTGCTGCCTTTGCCACACTTGCTGCTACTGCAGGAGCAACACGCGGGTCAAATGGAGCAGGAATGACATAATCAGGACGAAGCTCCTCAGAAGATATCAATGACGCAATTGCTTCTACTGCCGCAATTTTCATTTGTTCGTTAATATGAGTAGCACGAGCATCTAAAGCCCCTCTAAAAATACCTGGGAATGCAAGCACGTTGTTAACTTGGTTTGGAAAATCAGATCTACCTGTCCCAACAACCTTAGCACCTGCTTCCAATGCCACTTCAGGCATGATTTCAGGATTAGGATTTGCCATAGCAAAAATAATTGGGTCCTGGTTCATCGTCTTTACCATATCTGCTGTGAGAGCACCCTCAACAGATACACCGATAAATACATCTGCATCCTGAAGGACATCTGCAAGAGAACCTTCCAGGCGATTACGATTGGTATATTTTGCTACTTCCGCCTTCACATCATTCATACCAAAGGTACGCCCCTCATAAATAGCACCTCTAGAGTCACTCATAATAATGTCGCGGACCCCATAGCGATATAAGAGCTTTATAATTGCAATACCGGCAGCACCTGCTCCGTTTGCAACAACTTTTATTTCTGACATTTTCTTACCAACAAGCTTTAATGCATTCACTAGTCCTGCTACTGTAACGATTGCAGTACCGTGTTGGTCATCGTGAAAAACCGGAATATTAGCTTCTTTTTTAAGACGCTCCTCAATAACAAAGCAATTCGGAGCTGCGATATCCTCTAAGTTGACTCCACCAAAAGTAGGCTCTAATAATTTTACAGTTTCCACAATCTTGTCAATATCTGTTGTGTTTAAACAAATTGGAAATGCATCTACACCTGCAAAGCTCTTAAACAGTACTGCCTTTCCTTCCATAACAGGAAGAGCAGCTTCTGGACCAATGTTCCCTAAGCCAAGCACTGCTGTCCCATCCGAAACAACAGCTACCATATTCCCCTTCATTGTGTATTCATACACTTTGGACTTATCATCGTAAATTACTTTACATGGTTCTGCCACACCTGGTGAATACGCTAAACTTAGATCCTTTGCATTTCTTACTGGAATTTTTGATTTTGATTCAAGCTTTCCCTTATGAATTTGATGAATATGTAGAGCTTCTTCTCTTAGAGTCATTACCTTTTTTTCACTCCTTGTTATAAAGAAAACTTAGTACCCATAAATCTGGCACCAGTTGAAGTCTTGTCCAACATTCTTCATGAAAACTAGTAAAATAGAAATAAGGATCAAAGACTAAGAACGCCACGTCCTGTGGCGACGCCTTTGTGACCCACATCGTGTGGGCCTAAAGCTAAGTGGTATGACCACTCACCTTTTCTATTACAATATAACATAAATGCTGTTCCTGTAAAGAGTTTGTTAGTGGAACACTACATTTTGTGGACCCATTAATTTATTAATTTCGGTTAAAAATTTTGGATTAGGACTGACCCAAAGTTCTTGTTGAAGCTGGATTGTTTTTTGCGATTCCTGGTAATATAGGACAACCGGCGTTTCCCCTGGGTAATCTTTTAACAAATCTTTTAAATCGATAAAAACTTGATCTTCTTGATGACTTTTATCCATCCTGACAAACAGTTTCTTTTCTTCTTCTGGCAAATCCTCTTTATCAGGCAAGGCCCTGACTTGATTGACAATTAGCTGTAGTTGATTATTCCGACTTTCAATCTTCCCCTTTAGTAATAATAAGGCATCATTTTTTAAAAGCTTTGCTGCCTGAGTATAAGTTCTAGGAAAGGCAACTCCCTCTAATTCACCTGTTTCATCACTAATTGTCAAAAATGCCATTACTTCACCTTTTTTTGTGCGTATCGCCCTCTCTTTTGTGATGAAACCACCTATCACAACATTTTGTTGCAAATAAAAGGAAGCCTCTGAAATCCCTATCGCACCGTTTTTCTTTAAATATGTCGAATAGGATGTAATTGGATGACTTGATAAATAAAAACCGAGCGCTTCTTTTTCAAAGTGGAGCTTTTCCATTTCCTTAAATGGTTCAACTTCAACATATTTAGGTTTAAGCCCAAAATCATCCTCAAAAAACATCTCAAATTGATTTTCATCATTCTTAGGTCGAACAAGTTCAGCGTGTTCGAGTGCAACGTCTAAAGTTGCTAACAGAGTTGCCCGATGTTCCCCAAATTCATCAAAGGCGCCTGAGTTAACTAACGCTTCTAATGTACGACGGTTAATACTTTTTATTGAGGTTCTGACACAGAAATCAAATAGGTCTGAAAATAGCTTAACCTTCCTTGTTTCGATAATATCCTTTAGTGCGGCAACCCCCACGCTTTTTATACCTGCCAAACTATATCGAATTGCCTTTTTCTCTACTATAAATGGATAATAGCTTTTATTAATAGATGGGGGCAATATGGTAATCCCCATTTGTTTTGATTCACGAACATATTGTCCTAGCTTGTCATCGTTACCAATGACACTTGTGAGTAATGCAGCCATAAAATAAAGTGGATAGTTTGCTTTTAAATAGGCAAGCTGATAAGCAATCATGCTATAGGCAACGGCATGGCTGCGATTAAAACCATAATTAGCAAATCTAACAATTAAGTCGTAAATCTCATTAGCTGTTTTTTCGGTATAGCCCTTGCTTAAACTACCCTGCACAAAATGCTGTCGCTCCTTATCAAGAACCTCTTTTTTCTTTTTACTTACAGCCCTTCTTAAAAGGTCAGCCTCACCAAGACTAAATCCAGCCATTTTTGAAGCAATCTGCATAATTTGCTCCTGATACACAATAACGCCATATGTCATTTTTAGAATCGGTTTAAGGTCAGGATGCGGGTATTGAACTTCTTCCTTTTTATGTTTTCGTGCAATATACAATGGGATATTTTCCATTGGACCAGGTCTGTATAAAGCATTTACAGCCACGATGTCTTCAAGTACATTCGGTTGTAGCCTTACTAAAACACTCCTCATTCCACTTGACTCAAGCTGGAAAACCCCTGTTGTATCTCCTTTACTTAACAAAGCAAAAGTTTTTTGATCGTCTAATGGAATTGTCGAAAGGTCAATACTCTTTCCTGTGCCACGTTTGATCATGGACGCGATATTATCGATAAGCGTCAAATTTCGAAGTCCAAGAAAGTCCATCTTTAAAAGGCCGATTTCCTCGAGTATATCCATTGGGAATTGTGTTAAATATACGTCATTATGCCCCTCTTGAATGGCAATTAAATCTGTCAATGGCTGTTCACTGATAACAACTCCAGCAGCATGTGTGGAAGTGTGTCTTGGAAGACCTTCTATTTTTTTCGCTGTTTCAAAGATTTTGCGCCCGATTTCAATATTTTGAATATAATCCCGTAATCCTTGCGATTCTTCATACGCTTGTTGTAGTGTAATTCCAAGCTTACTAGGTACTTGTTTTGAAAGAAAATCGGCTTCTTTGGGAGAAATCCCCATTACTCTTCCAACATCCCGAAGTGCTGCTCTTGCCGCCAATGTTCCAAAAGTAATAATTTGCGCGACATGAAGTCTACCGTATTTTTTCGAAACATATTCAATCATTTCATCGCGTCGGTTATCCGGAAAGTCAATATCAATATCAGGCATTGATATTCTTTCAGGGTTTAAGAAGCGTTCAAATAATAATTGATGTTCCAGTGGGTCAACATCCGTAATATATAGAACATATGCGACTAATGAACCCGCTGCTGAACCCCTTCCTGGCCCCGTCAAAATTCCGTTCTCATGGGCAAATTTCATAAAGTCCCAAACGATTAAAAAATAATCATTAAAATTCATTTTTTTGATGACTTGAAGCTCATACTGAAGTCGATCGAACTGTTCATCAGTTGGGTCTTGATACCTTTCACGCAGTCCTTTCAGACAAATTCGCGACAAGTACTCCTCCGCAGATTCATGACCTGGAACTGGATACTTCGGTAATACAAATTTACCTAATTCAATTTCAACATTACATTGATTTGCAATGTGTATTGTATTTTCAAGAACCCCTGGAGTTTCAGAAAAAAGCTCGGTCATTTGTGTTGGAGACTTAAAATAGTATTCCTTGCTCGGCAGAATGACTCGATCTTCATCTGAGAGCTTAGTCCCATTTTTAATCGATAATAAGCATTCGTGAGCAAATGAATCATCTCGCTCTATGTATTGAACATTGTTGGTGGCAACCAAAGGTACTTGCAGCTCTTCACCCATTTTGAATAACTGATTGTTAATCTCAACATTTTCTCGCAAGCTATGGTCTTGTACGGAAAAATAAAAGCTTTCTTGTTCAAAGATTTGTTTGTAGGAAATAGCTCTATTTTTGGCTTCCGCGTAATTCCCACTCATTAAACATTGCTCAATGTCCCCTTTAAGACCTGGTGATATACCAATTAATCCCTCACGATATTGGGTTAACCATCTTCTAGGGATCCCATCCTTTGATTTTGTTTGAATGGCACTGCTAATTTTTAATAGATTTTGATATCCTTTGTTATTTTTCGCAAGTAATATTACTGGATAAGCGGTATGGTCTTCTTCCGACAACACCGAAGCAGTCATGCCTATAATTGGCTTGATTCCACGTTTCCTGCATTCTTTATAAAAGGCTATTGCGCCGTACATTACGTTTTCATCGGTTAACGCCAATGCCTTAAGCCCAAGGTTGCTTGCTTTTTCAACCAAAGCTTCAACTTTTGCTGCACTAGATAAGAGGCTGTAGGCGCTTTGAACCTGAAGATGAACAAAAGGCAACGAAATCACACCTTTTCATTTATATTTCGTTCTATTCAATACTTCAATTATAGTCCTATTTACGAAACAAGCAAAACAAAACTCATACCGGTCATACTGGCTAATGTTTGTCCATATACATATAGTAAAAGGCTTCGTCAATCATAACAATTCAAAATGAGGTGTCCAAATGGAAGTAAAAGATGCTTTTATGCCTGCATTTATCCATAGTTTCTTTATTGCCCTTGGGGTCCTATTAGGTGGATCACTAATTGGCGGATTGGGTGCTTTTATTTCGGGTCAAGCACCTCTATCCGAAATCTATTCAGTAGCAAGCAAGCTGAAAATTTGGGCACTTGTTGCTGCAATTGGTGGCACGTTCGATACCTTTTACAGCTTTGAAAAGGGTATTTTTCTTGGACAAACAAAAGATGTCTTTAAACAATTTCTTTTAATTGTATCCGCTATGGGAGGAGCACAATTCGGCTGGAGAATTATTGAGTGGTTTACACAGGAGCATATTACCTAATGAGAGTTCCTCCCTATCATCAAAAACCCGGGTGGCAACGATTTTTGGCAGGCATTGTAATTGGTGCCTTAATAAGCTGGATTGTGTTTCTGTTTCAATTTGGGGTGTTACAAGATAAACAGATTCAAAAAATAACGGAACAAAAAGATGAAATTAAAGAATTAAAAAAAAGTAAGGATATCCTTATTGAAGACGTGAAAAAGTTAAATGAAGTAAACAAAAACAAGCTCAAAATTCAGGACTTTAATGTAGATTTTACAAATAAAAAGAAATTTGACCTTAGTTCACTCAATCTGCATCATATGAAAACTGCTGTAATCGAGGATCTAAACTCCTTAATTGGACAGGATATTCAGACAGTGTCGAAAAACAAAGAGCTTCTTTTTAGAACAATCGAGAATCAGGTTTTCGAATTGGACGATAAAACATATAGGCTCAAAATTCATACTGTCTTTTTTGATACAACACTTGAAATTACACTAAATATAGAACTTGTTAAATAACTAAGCCTCCTTTATGAACTGCACCCCAATTG
>NZ_JBALOP010000023.1:0-693 GCF_036962685.1 Bacillus sp. JJ1566
ATGACCTTTTCCTGTTTTACCCAATTCCCTACCTTAATTTCAAATGTAGATAAAATTAGTGTGATTCCTTTCTTTCAAACAATCCCGTAAATAAAAAGCATGTTATGAAAGCTGTTGCTGTTACTGTAATGGCCATGACAAGACCGATAAAGGCCATAAAGGTATCATCTCCTGGAAATTGTGGTTCAAGTGTCACCATCATATATCCGAAAACACAGGTGAGTATTAAATAAAAGCTACTACCGATAAACCCTCTTAAAATCCGTCCCTTCTTATCACCTTTCCAAGCATTTAAAATAATAATCCAGGCAACCAAACTTACAATAACTGCCCCCACCATAATGAATAAATGGATGTAAGGGATCAACAGGAAGTCCAATCCATAGAGTATAAGAAAAGTAGTCCCAAATAATAATGCATTTAAAACAAATAAAAATAACCCGCTAAGCAATGGGTTTTGAAACCATTCATAGCCTGATAGTTTTTTGACAAGACGGTTATTGGGGCCACTAAAATTCATCAGTTTGTTTCGATTAATCCCCACAATTATTATTAACAATATACCGACCAATAAAAATAGTGTCATTTTTTCCTCCTATAAATTTCATTAACATTCATTGATTAACTTAATTTAAGTTTACTCAACTATTTATCGTTTAGCAATAAATATTTATCTATTTTTATTTTATTATT
>NZ_JBALOP010000023.1:726-51134 GCF_036962685.1 Bacillus sp. JJ1566
ATTGTTTTAGTAACTTTCAAACAAAGAAAAAGCGTGAATTCTTATGAGAATTCACGCTTTTTGTCTATTTTTCGGAGCCTTGCAATTCTTTACTTCGTTTCACCTGTCCAATTCATCATTCCACCGACCATGTTGCGGACTTTATAGCCTTGGTCATCTAAATATGCGCAGACATTGAAGCTTCTACCACCAGACCGGCAAATAATGATGTATTCTGTGTCTTTGTCAAAATAATCAAGGTTATTTGGAATTTCCATCATTTTTATATGCTTCGCACCAGGAATCATACCCCCTGCTACTTCTTCATCTTCACGAACATCGACAAGCTCTAATTTTTCACCATTCTCAAGCTTTTGTTTCAATTCTTCTGTTGTGATTTCTTCAATCATTTGGTCCCATCCTTTCACGTCCGTCTCGACCATTATAGCAAAGACAAAATACACAATACAATTTTCCAAAACGCTAATTTCCATGTTTTTCAAAACTAGAATTTCTCTATAAAAAGGAGTATGCTATAACTAGTTTAAAACCAAGGGGGAAAAGAAGTTGACTTATCCGAATACCGATGAAACCATTCAGCTGATTAAAGAATTAGTTTCAATTCCGAGTCCATCTGGAAACACAAATGAAGTGATTACATATGTAGAAAAGCTTCTTGCAGAAGTAAATGTGGATACATACAGAAATCGCAAAGGTGGGCTTATTGCTACCCTTCCTGGAAAAGACACACAAAAACATCGAATGCTAACAGCCCATGTGGACACGTTAGGCGCGATTGTAAAAGAAATTAAACCAAGTGGTCGATTAAAGCTTGATTTAATTGGTGGATTTAAATATAACTCGATTGAAGGGGAGTATTGCCGAATCGAGACATCTACCGGTAAATTTTATACTGGTACAATCCTGATGCATCAGCAATCCGTACATGTTTACAAGGATGCAGGAAAAGCAGAGCGCAACCAAGAAAACATGGAAGTCCGTATCGATGAAAAAGTAAAAAATGCCGATGAGGTTCGAGCGCTTGGAATTGAGGTTGGTGACTTTGTTTCCTTTGATCCTCGAGTTGAGGTCACACCTAACGGCTTTATCAAATCCCGTCATCTAGATGACAAAGCAAGTGTTGGCATTCTGCTTCAATTGATTAAACAAATCAAAGATGAGAACATTGAGCTTCCATATACAACCCATTTTCTTATTTCAAATAATGAGGAAATCGGCTATGGCGGAAACTCCAATATAACTCCTGAAACGGTGGAATATTTAGCAGTGGATATGGGAGCAATGGGTGATGGTCAATCAACAGATGAATATACGGTTTCCATTTGTGTAAAGGATGCAAGCGGTCCATATCATTATGCTTTCCGTAAAAAACTTGTCCAGCTTGCTGAAAAGCATGAGATTGGCTATAAGCTAGACATCTATCCTTACTATGGGTCAGATGCATCTGCAGCGATTCGTTCTGGTCATGATATCATCCACGGGTTAATCGGTCCTGGAATTGACTCTTCTCATGCATTTGAACGTACACATAAGGATTCTATCGAAACTACAACAAAGCTTATTTATCATTATCTACAATCTGAAATGGTTGATTGATTTTTTAGGGTACTCCAAAGGGGTACCCTATTTTTGTGAAGGAAAGATTCCAATTAAGTTTTTTTGCTAGTGACCGTATTTTTAAAATAGTGACAGTATTCCTGGGATAGTGACAGTATTCCTGGGATAGTGACAGTATTCCTGGGATAGTGACAGTATTGGCGGGATAGTGACAGTATTCCAAAAATAGTTGGAATTACTAACATAAAAAATAGCCCCCACAAAATGTGAGGGGCTATTTTTATTAATTCGCTACAATATTGACAAGCTTTCCTGGTACCGCAATTACTTTACGTACTGTTTTACCTTCGATTTGTTCCTTGATTGGGTCTGCACCCATTGCTATTTGTTCAAGCACTTCTTTTGTAGCATCTGCAGGAACATGAAGCTTCGCTTTGACTTTTCCATTCACTTGAATCACAATCTCAATTTCAGATTCCACTAATTTTGCTTCATCAAATGCTGGCCATGATTCATAAGCAATCGTTCCTGAATTACCAAGCTTCTCCCAAAGCTCTTCAGCGAGATGTGGCGCAACTGGAGAAAGAAGTTTTACAAAACCTTCAATGAATGACTTTGGCATTTCAGAAGCTTTGTATGCATCATTAATGAATACCATCAATTGTGAAATCGCAGTGTTAAAGTGTAAGGCTTCGTAATCCTCTGTCACCTTTTTAACTGTTTGGTGATACACACGCTCAAGTGAAGTATCATTTGAATCGGCTTTTACTTTTGGTGAAATGTTTCCATTGTCATCGATAAGTAAACGCCAAATTCGATCAAGGAAACGACGAGAACCATCAAGGCCATTTGTTGACCAAGCGATAGAAGCATCTAATGGTCCCATGAACATTTCATATAAACGAAGAGTATCTGCTCCATGAGATTCAATGATGTCGTCAGGATTGACAACATTTCCTTTTGACTTGCTCATTTTTTCATTACCTTCGCCAAGAATCATCCCTTGGTTGAAAAGCTTTTGGAATGGTTCTTTGGTTGTAACAACGCCAATATCATAAAGAACCTTGTGCCAGAATCTTGCATATAGCAAGTGAAGCACTGCATGCTCAGCACCACCGATATAAATATCAACCGGTAACCATTCCTTTAATTTTTCTGGGTCTGCCAAGGCTTGATCATTATGTGGATCAATATAACGTAAATAGTACCAGCAGCTACCTGCCCATTGTGGCATTGTGTTTGTCTCACGACGTCCTTTTTTACCGGTCTTCTCATCAACCACATTTACCCATTCCGTGATATTGGCAAGTGGTGATTCGCCTGTTCCAGAAGGTTTAATTTCCTTCGTTTTTGGAAGCATAAGTGGAAGCTCTTCCACCGGAACGGTAGTCATTGTTCCATCTTCCCATTGAATGATTGGAATCGGTTCACCCCAATAACGCTGGCGACTAAATAACCAGTCACGCAACTTATAGGTAATTTCCTTTTTACCAAGCTTCTTTTCCTCAAGCCATGCAATCATTTTGGTAATGGCTTCTTCTTTATTTAAACCATTTAGGAAATCTGAATTTACATGCTCACCGTCGCCGGTATATGCTTCCTTAGAAACATCTCCACCAGCAACTACTTCTTTAATCGGTAATTCAAACTTCACGGCAAATTCATAGTCACGCTCGTCATGGGCTGGAACTGCCATAATTGCACCTGTTCCATAGCTCATTAGGACATAATCAGCAATCCAAATTGGCATTTTTTCTTGGTTTACAGGGTTAATAGCATAAGCTCCTGTAAATACACCTGTTTTTTCTTTTGCTAAATCTGTTCGCTCAAGATCACTCTTACTCTTAATTTTTTCTAAATACGCATGAACTGCTTCTTTTTGCTCAGGAGTAGTGATTTTATCAACAAATGGGTGCTCTGGTGCAAGAACGGCATAGGTAGCACCAAATAAAGTATCCGGACGCGTTGTGAAAACAGTGAAACTATCATCATGTCCATCAATCGTAAACGTTACATGTGCTCCTTCAGAACGACCAATCCAGTTGCGTTGCATTTCTTTTAAGCTCTCTGGCCAATCAAGTTCCTCTAAATCCTCAAGTAAACGCTCAGCATATGCTGTGATTTTAAGTACCCACTGCCTCATTGGGCGTCTTTCGACAGGATGGCCACCACGTTCACTTTTTCCATCGATAACCTCTTCGTTTGCAAGTACAGTTCCTAATGCTGGGCACCAGTTTACAGGAATTTCATCGACATATGCCAATCCTTTTTCGAATAGCTTTGTGAAAATCCATTGTGTCCATTTATAGTAAGCTGGGTCAGTTGTGTTTACTTCACGGTCCCAATCATATGAAAATCCAAGTTCTTTAATTTGACGACGGAAGGTATTGATATTTTTCTCTGTAAATTCAGCTGGATCATTTCCAGTATCTAACGCATATTGCTCAGCTGGTAATCCGAATGCATCCCATCCCATTGGATGCAGGACGTTGTACCCTTGCATTCTCTTCATTCTTGACAAAATATCAGTAGCCGTATAGCCTTCTGGGTGACCTACATGTAGTCCAGCACCAGATGGGTATGGAAACATGTCTAGCGCATAAAATTTACGCTTTCCTTTGTCTTCTGTTGTCTTAAATGTTTTGTTTTGTTCCCAATACTGCTGCCATTTTTTCTCGATCTGTTGGTGATTGAAACTCATAAGACTGCCTCCTTAAATAATCCTAAAAAACCTAATATAAAACAAAAAACCTCTAATCCCAAAAAGGGACGAGAGGATATGTATTCTTCCCGCGGTACCACCCACATTAGTGACAAATTGTGCACTCACTTCATTAATCCTTAACGCGGATCTGACGATAAGCACTAGTTTACACTTGGCATTTCATGCTTATTGCTCAAAGGCGAGTTCATGTTCATCAACGATTGACTTGCACCACCCGTCAACTCTCTAATACGTGTATAGAACATTACTATTCCTCATCAACGCTTCATTTTATTGATTATATTCAGTATTGTATAAAATTTGTGTAAGAACTGCAAGTAAAATAGGAAATTTGGGCTTTTCCTCCACCATTATTCCCAAGTTTTCGTTACCTAAACATATTCAATCAAACAAAAAGATGTGAAGGATTAATGTCCAAAACGGGCAAAAAAAAGACGTTTAAACCCTTATCACTATTGGAAAGTTGCTTATATGTTCACCATTTCACAAACCGTACACAGATTACCGTCAAAAACGTGATTTATATCACTCTTTGGGGTCCCCCGTCTTAATATGATAAAGGTGTAGAAAGTAATCAATAACCAAATTAATAACCAAGTTCAAGGGGGTAAAAATTATGAACAAGAAAATGAAATGGTTAGTCGCATCTTTGATTGGAACTTCAATTATTGTAGCTGGTTGTGGAAAGCAAGACGTAGCATTAGAAAAGAAGGTTGAGGCACAAACAACTGCTTCAGAAACAAAAGCTGGGGATATCATCGCCCCACACAAAGATCTTAACCAAGAACCTGTTCCATTAAAAGTAGAACGAGTTTCAGAAAATGTTGTAAACGTTGAAATGACTGCACAAATTACTGATATTGAAATTGACAAAGGCTATACGTATAAGGCTTGGACCTTTAATGGTGAAGCACCTGGACCTGTGGTAGTTGTAAATGAAGGTGACACAATTAACTTTACACTTAAAAACATGGATCCCGCTATCCCACATAGCATGGACTTCCACGCTGTACACGCAGCTCCGTCAAAAGATTTCATTGATGTTATGCCAGACGAGAGTGGAACATTCTCTTATCCTGCAAACAAACCGGGAGTTTTCATGTATCACTGTGGTACAAAACCTGTGTTATCACATATTGCTAACGGAATGCACGGAACCATTATTGTAAAACCGAAAGATGGTTACCCAACAGATAATGAGATTGATAGAGAATACCTTCTCATTCAAAACGAATGGTATAAATACAATGATTTAGATGACATGACAAACGGTGTACCTAGCCAAGTCGTATTTTCAACAAAGGCTCTTAAAGAAGGGGACTTAAATACAAATGGTGATACTTTCTCATTAAAAGAAACACCATTACTTGCAAAAGTGGGCGACAAAGTTAGACTCTACATTAATAACGTAGGTCCAAATGAAGTGAGCTCTTTCCACGTAGTTGGAACCATATTTGATGACGTGTATATCGACGGTAACCCATACAATCATATGGAAGGACTACAAACAGTTATGCTTCCTGCAAGCGGTGGCGCAGTTGTCGAATTCACGGTAATAAAAGAAGGAACATATACAATCGTTACTCATCAATTTAACCACGTTGAAAAAGGAGCAGCAGCATTATTAAAGGTAACTGCAGATGGAAAAGATGATGGTGCAGCAGCTGGCCATTAAAAAAAGACCATATAAAAAAGCACACAAACAGCACTCTTTTATAAGGTCAACAAAAAACGTCTAAATAAAGTTTAACATAAAGTGAAACTTCCATCAATAAGGGTTATCTTCATCCCTTATTGATGGTTAGTTGAACCAATCGGGCTTTTACGGGCAGTTGAACTCTCTTGGGGTTCTTACTGCCCGTTAATGCGGGATATAAATAGAAAAATAGAAGAAAAAGAATCTCGGAATTCCGGGATTCTTTTTTAAGTTGCTTAAGCTGAACCTAAATACGTTTTTACCAGACTGTCATCCCTTAATAAATCTCGTGATTCTCCATTTAGCTTCACCTCACCTGCTTGTAAAACATAAGCACGGTCAGATATAGCTAAGGCAGCCATGGCTAATTGCTCGACAACCATTACCGTCTTTCCAGATTTCTTCAACTCTAACAGAGTGTCGAATATCTGTTTTACAAATATAGGTGATAAACCCATAGATGGCTCATCAAGAATAACAAAATCAGGATCAGACATGAGTGCTCTTGATACAGCTAGCATCTGTTGCTCTCCACCGCTTAATGTACCAGCATGCTGCCTTCTTCTCTCCTTTAGTCTTGGAAATCTTTCGTACTCTCTTTCGATAAGCTCTTGAATTTTTTGTTTTTCCTTTTTAATTGTAAATGCACCCAAAATTAGATTATCCTCTACCGACTGATCTCCAAAGACCTGACGACCTTGAGGGACATGAGATATACCATACCCTAAAATTTTATGGGCAGGCGTACCATTAATCACATTATCCTTATAACGGATCGTCCCCTCCTTCACCTTCATCAGCCCTGTAATCGCTTTTAATAGAGTGGTTTTCCCAGCCCCATTGGGACCGATAACAGCAACGATTTCACCTTCATTTACTTCCATTGACACATTGCTTAAAGCGGATGCATGACCATAACTAACTGATAGATTTTGTACCTGCAACAAGCTGATTCACCTCTTCTCCCCCAAGATATGCATCAATTACCCTTGGATCGTTTTGAATCGTTTGTGGATTTCCCTCACAAATTTTCTTACCGAAATCTAATACTGTAATATAATCACAAATATTCATGACAATATCCATATGATGCTCAACCAAGATAATAGACAATCCTGCCTTCTTCAGACGCTGGATCACATCCATAATTTTTTCAATTTCTTTAGGACTAGCCCCTGCTGCCGGTTCATCTAAAATGAGTAAAGTTGGTTTTAGAGCTAACCCCCTTGCTATTTCAACTAATCGCTGCTCTCCATATGGCAAGTCAGATGCTTTTTCATGGGCCCTTTTTTCTAAGCCAACAATTCGTAATAAATCATAGGCTTTTTGCGCATAGTATTGCTCTTCCTTCGATACCTGACCTAGATATAATAGGTTTTTCAGGAAACCTGTTTTGAAGTGACGATGAAAACCAACCATGACGTTTTGTAAAACACTCAGATCCTCAAACAGCTGTAGATTTTGGAATGTTCTCGTAATTCCTTCCTGCGCAATGCTATGGGGAGCATATTTTGTTATGTTCTTTCCTTTCCAAAGCATGCTTCCTCCAGTTGGCATATAGACCCCACTTAGGATGTTAACTGTAGTGCTTTTACCCGAACCGTTTGGACCAATAATTCCATGAACAGTTCCAGCTAAAACCTCTATTTCAAGTTCGTCAATCGCTTTTAATCCACCAAAATGCATCGAAATATTTTGGAGTTCTAAAACCTTACCATTTATCCCTTCAGGTAAATCTAATGTTGCCTTCCGCTCGTCATGTAAGATTCCTAATTTAGTATTGACTTTTTTACTAGAAAACTTTTTAAAGAAAGTAAGATTGTTGAAGGCACCCACGATACCATCAGGTAAAAGGATAAGTGCGATTAATAATATTCCACCAAAAATCATTAAGTGATAATCGACAAAGTCGTGAAGGAATTGCGGTAACCCAACGATAATCGCCGTACCTATAATAGGACCTATCTTAGTTCCCGATCCTCCGATAATTACCGCAATAAGGAACATAATCGATAAATTCAAATCAAACGTTGTACTACTAATAAACTGATTTTGAAAAGCAAACAGCCCTCCACCTATACCAGCTAAAAAGGCAGAAACGGAAAAAGCTAGTATTTTCCAATTGCGAACATTAATCCCTAACACCTCTGAAGCAACTTCACTATTTCCAAAAGCAGTAAAGGTCCTTCCAAAACGGCCTCTAAAGATATTCGTTGCGCCTGCTGTAATGATCACTGCTAATAGGCCAATAAACCACATATATTGGACTGGGCCAAGCTCAAGACCAAATAGGGATGGCACCGAACTTCTGATTCCTGCAGGACCGCCCGTGACATCTACCCAGCGGTTGGCTATAATACTAACCAATTCACCGAACGCTATTGTGACCATTGCTAGATAAGGACCTTTCGCTCGTAACGACAAAAGAGCTACAATTGCCCCAAATAGGGCAGCTATTAAGCTAGCGATAACTATACTTACGAAGAAATTCAATCCCACTTTCATGGTAAGTATTACGGATAAATAGGCTCCAATTGCATAAAATCCTACATGTCCTAAGGAAAGCTGATTGGAGAGACCCACAAGTAGATTTAACCCAACGATGACAATGTAGGTAATCAAAAATGTCTGGGCAACATGAATGGTATGAGCATTGTTAAAAACCCATGGAAACGCATATATGAGGAGGAGTGGGATCACAATTTGATAAATCCACCATTTTGCTTTTATCATATTAAAACTTCTCCTTTACTCGTTTTCCAAATAATCCTTGAGGAAGGACTGCTAATATGACAAGTATTAAAAAGAACGCAGCAGCTTCTTTCATGGATGTACTATATAAAGTAAAGAGATTTTCTAAAACACCAAGTAAAAGTCCTCCGATAAAAATACCACGTGGATTTTCAATACCACCAATAATTGCAACCGCAAATGCTTTTAATCCCAGGAAAAGACCAATAAATGCACCTGGATGTACCATCGGTCCGACTAAAACTCCACCTACTCCCGCTAAGATCCCTGCAATTATAAAAGCAATAGAGGCCATTAATCGGGGATTAATTCCCATTAATGAAGCAGCCTCTCTATTAAAAGCAACTGCTTCAAGCGCCTTTCCAAATAATGATTTCTTTAAGAAGGCGTATAAAAGTAACATAATAACTGCAGCACTAACTAGTACAAATATTTCATGATAGCGGATTTTAAATAACCCTATATCTAAAATAGCGCGTCCAAATGGAGACGGGGCCATCAAAACATCTCTTCCCCATATAAGCATAGCTATATTTCTCACTATCATTGCAACGGCCACAGTACTTAAAATCCAACCAATGGAATGCCAACTTTTTAACGGTCGGATGGCAACTTGTTCTAATGCCCAACCAGAAATACCTAGTACGACGATAACCAGCAGTAATGATGCTATAAAGGCAAGCCAAACACCACCACCTGAAGCAGTTATTGACGTAAAGGTGGATAATCCTATAAGTGAACCAAGCATGACAAAGTCACCTTGACCAAAGTTCATCGTTTTAGTTGTGATGAAAGTTATATAATATCCTTGGGCAATGATCGCATAAATGCTTCCGTACACTAACCCATTAATTATGGCTTTTAATACATCCAATAATTCCAATGCAAACGCCCCCCTTGTGTTAGGCTAAACAAGCTATGGTGAAAGGGGAAATCCTCATTTGGATTCGCCCTTTCACCAGTTAGAAAATTAAGACTCTTTTAATCGGCTGCAACAATTTGCAAATCGTCGTTATATCTGGCAATAAATACTTCGTCAATACCAAATGCTTCATGGTTATCTTTAGTGAAAGCTGCTGGTTTAATTGCTGTTACACCTTCAAAGTCCGTAAATGATTCAATTTGATCACGAATTTTCTCACTATCTAAGCCAACCTTTTTTATAGCATCTAAAATAAGTTTTGCACTGTCATATCCTTGTGCCGTAGCAATAGGGAACACGTCTTCCCCATACGTTTCCACTACTTTTTTATGGAATTTTTTTGCTGCTTCATTTTGATCAATCGTATATGACTGTACAAAAAATAAATCTTCCTTCACTAGATCCCCAACTAGCTTTAAAACGGTAGGGTCACCTGTAGCCCAAGTCGCGTAAATAGGAGCATCCAACCCTTCATTGAAACGAGCTTCAAGTAACTTTGCGGACTGTGGTGCAAGCCCGTAGAAGACAACTGCCTCCACCCCTGCATTATTCATATCACGAATAGAAGGCTCAAGATTCAATTCCTTTGGATCAAAGGCTGAAATGGCGGTCGGTTCCATATTGTAAACTTCCTTCATTTGCTTAACAATATCTTCCCTGCCACCTTGCCCGTACCCTTCCGTATCATGGATGACACCAAGTTTCGTAAGGCCTTGTTTATCGATAAGCTCCTTTAAAATTGCGGACACTTGAACCCCATCAAGAGGAGCCACACGGAAAATATAGTTTTTATCAGCATCTTTATACTCTTGTGTGATTTGTGTCCCTGTAGCTACTGGTATAACTTCAGGTATTTTTGCCTCTTGAGTAAATGGAATGTGAGCCATGGCATTCCCAGAGTTAGCAGGTCCTACTAGGGCTACAATTTTATCTTGATTAATTAATTTTTGAACAATCTCTACAGACTTTTCTGGTTTAGCCTCATCATCATAGAGTACTAGATTTGCATTTTGTCCTTCATAGCCACCATCATCGTTAAATTCTTTGATTGCTAGCTCCACGCCCCTTTTTACTCCTTCACCAAAAAGAGCTGTTCCACCCGTCATAGAAATAGCTAAACCTACGTTAAAAGTATCCTTAGCTGAAGAATCCCCAGAATCACTATCTCCTGTGGAACCTGTTTCTTCGATCTTTGGACTACATCCTACTAAAAGTGTAAATAATAACATAAAACCCACTAGAAAAAATACAGCTGTTTTTTTCAAACTAATTCCCTCCCTTTTTAATAAACCTCAAGTTAAAACCAATGTGATGAAAGAAAAATACCATTTATCACCACTTTTTCTTATTGGACTGTGTAGCCACCATCAATAACAATCGCCTGTCCAGTAATTCCTTTTGCTTTTTCAGTTGCTAAGAAAACGGCGTAATCAGAGATTTCTTCGACATGTAATAAGCGCTTCTGTGGTACAAGTGGATAAATGACTTCTTCAAGTACATTTTCTAACTCTACATTTCTTGTCTTTGCTAAGTCTGTTAATTGATTTCGCACAAGCGGAGTGTCTACATACCCAGGACAAATGGCATTAACAGTGATTCCGTATTCTGCCCCTTCTAATGCAGCAACCTTCGTCAAACCATTCACTCCATGCTTCGCACTATTGTACGCAGCCTTTCCAGCAAAACCAACTAAACCATTAATAGAGGAGATATTTATGATTCGACCAAATCCTTGTTTTTTCATGACAGGAAATACATGCTTTGTCGCAATAAATGGACCTGTTAGCATCACCTTAAGTATTAATTCGTAGCGTTCAGTAGGAAAATCTTCAATATTAGATACATGCTGTAACCCTGCATTATTAATTAAAATATCAATACTTCCATACGTATTAATGGTATGATTTATTGAAGATATGATTTCTTGCTCTTTGGTTACATCACATCCAACCCCCACAACTTCTAATCCATCATCCTGCATCGACCTGGCAATTTCTTTTGCTGCTTCTTCATTCAGATCACTAATTACTACTTTTGCACCTTCATTAGCAAATGCTTGGGCTAAATCTAAACCTATTCCACTAGCCGCCCCAGTAATGAGAGCTACTTTATTTTCAAGAGTTTTTTCTTTATTTTGATTCAAATCAACAATCCCCCCATTGGAATGCTAACAATCATTTAAAATTGTGCACGAATGATTCATTTCAGTCCTGGACAGAATATAAAGCTTTCATTTCAGTTTTCTCCTTCCTGTTAGTACTTTTTCAACCTACTTTTTTTATTTGCAAAATTCGTGCCAACTTTTTGGGAGGATCTCTGAACCCTTGTAAATGTCCCATTTTTTTAATTTTTAATTATCATTTTTTTCTATATTTTTAATAGTATCGGTGTTTAATTTAGAAAATATCGAAAATTAACAAAAATAACGTCGCAAAACTGCAACGTTGTTTTTGTTAATACCACCATTTGGCAAGCGCTTACATTATGTCTCAATAATGCGACACGTCTCATTTTTGCAACACTTATTGAAGCCTTAATAAACCATATTTCTCCATCTTTCGATATAAGCTTGCTCTATGTATGCCAAGCATTTCTGCCGCTTCAGATCGATTCCCTTCACTTGCCTTTAATGCACGGATGATTACAGCTTTTTCAGCATTTTCTACCACCTCTTCAAGTGAAAAGGATGAAACATCTGTATAACTTTTACTATGGTCTAATAAATAAGGGGGAAGGTCTTCTAAACAGATTTCCGGACCGTTATCTGCGGTATGAAGAGCACGTTCAATAACATTTTGCATCTCTCTCACGTTACCCGTCCACTGATAACGACGAAATAAATTTTCTACATGTGGATGAAAGCCACTTATGCTTTTTCCGAGCTCATTATTTAATTTACCCAAAATTAGATGCGCGGTAGTGATGATATCTTTGCCCCGCTCCCTCAAAGGTGGAATCATGATTTGAATCACATTTAGGCGGTAATAAAGGTCTTCTCTAAACTCACCTTTTTTAACCATTTCCTCTAAAGGACGATTTGTTGCTGAAATTAACCTGATATCAATCTGATTAGTCTGACTGCCACCAATTCTTTCAATTTCTTTTTCCTGTAAGACTCGTAATAGCTTTACCTGCATATCGAAAGGCATATCCCCAATTTCATCTAAAAATAATGTTCCACCCTGGGCTTGTTCAATCTTTCCAGGTTTTCCGCCCTTTTTCGCTCCTGAAAATGCCCCATCCTCATAACCAAACAGTTCAGATTCTAATAAATTAGCCGGTATGGCGGCACAATTAAGGCATATAAGCGGTCCATCAGAACGGTTACTGGCTTCATGAATGGCATGAGCAAACAATTCCTTACCTGTTCCACTTTCACCTCGAATCAATACTGTTGAGCGACTAGGTGCCACTTTCAATGCTAAATCCTTTACTTCTTTCATCCGCTCATGCTCGCCTATAATCTGCTCAAACGAATATTTGGATCCTTGCACTTTTTTCAATTCCGGTTTATAAAAATCCAGTTTTCCTTCAACTACGTTTAGGCGCTGAACCAAAGATTTTAACTCGTTAATATCTGTATATAAAACCTTGCCTATAGCCCCAACAACCTTCCCCTCTTTCCAAATAGGGGTACGCATAACAATAATACTTTTATCTTTTACGATCATAAATGAGCCAATTTCTGATTGTCCCGTTTCCACAACAACATGCATACGTGTATTTTCAATTACTTCTTTGACATGCTTGCCAATCACATCTTCAACTTTAACACCGAGGAACTCACCGTATGTCTGATTCATCATTGTGATTACCCCTTGCCTATCAATCATGATAACCCCGTCATATAACAGTTCGATTATTTCCTTTAATTGTTCTACCTCTTTTTCCTTTTGCTCAAGCAGATTAAGGGTATATTTTAATTCTTGAAGATAATTAATCACGCCTAAACCGCCCCTTTTAAGATTCTTTATCAAAAATTTGTATATTCTATACTTACCTTTCGACAAAAGTCAGAATATTCCTTTAAGCAGCCGTTCAAAGAAGGTAAAAAAGAAGACCCGATACACTAATATGTATCAGGCCTTTGCACTTAGTACAACATTACTTTTTTCTTTGAGCTTTTTGTCATAGATAACCGTTGTAAAAATAGAAACGATTAGTAAGACTGCTAGTACTGTGAATAACATGCTCATTCCCCATAAATCAACGAGCAAACCACCAAGAACAGGTCCAATCATTCTGCCGCCGGTTGCAGCACTGTTAACAATTCCTTGATAAAAACCTTCTCTTCCTTTTGGTGCAAGGTCATTTGCAATCGTTGGAACAGCTGGCCAGACAAACATTTCGCCAACCGTTAAAATAATCATAGCTACTAAAAATCCGCTAAAAGAGCCTGCCATTGAAACAATAAGAAAAGAACAAATAAAAATAAGAATTCCAATGATAATTTGCTTTTTTAAGGATTTTGCAAAAGATTTTACTGCCAGGTACAGTAATGGCTGTCCGAGAACAATTAAGCCTCCATTCACTGTCCATAATAAGCTATATTGCTTTAACGTAATTCCGATATCCTGTGTATAGCTTGAAATTGTGGCCTGCCATTGCACGTAGGCGACCCAACACAAAACGTACCCAATACAAAGAATGAACAAAGCATTTAATTTTGAGCGGTTTTTTACTGTCTTTGTTTGTTCAAGGATGCTTTTTTGTGTTCCTTTTTCCGCGTGAATTCCACGATACCCGAATAATGCCACTAGGAAGAACAAGACATACATGAATGTATTTGCCATAAAAATATAATCAAATGAATAAGAAGCAACAAAGCCTCCAAGACCTGACCCTATCGCAACACCAAGGTTCTGAGCGACATAAACGGCATTAAACGACTTTCTTCCACCCTCTGGCCAAACGGCTCCGGCCATCGCAAACATTGCCGGAAATACCATCCCTGTACCTAGGCCAATAATGGTAAGAAAGATAACATAATGTGGCCAACCATGGTAGAAGGTTAGTCCAGTAAGAGCTACTAACGAAATTAAGATGCCTGTTAAAATCGACTTGTAACCGCCAAATTTATCAAATAGGATGCCACCCACTAAATTTCCAATAACGGTTGCACCCGCATTTACCATTAACACCAGTCCTGCAACAGATAACGATTTTCCAAGATGACCATGAATATAGATTGCATTTAACGGCCATAAAAAAGATGAACCAGTTACATTAATAACCATTCCAATGATGATCATCCAAAGAGATCTAGGCATACGGGTACCTCCTTTTCTACATATCAAAATTATTCTATTCCTTGCCGCAAATTTAATCAATTAAAAAAAGTATTCGGATAACTGGATAAGTAAAAGTATAGGTTGTGTTTACGTACTTAAGGGAATTAAGTACGATTGTGTAGCACAATGGTCCTGGTTGTGGTACATGCTCAGGTGAGTTTTGTGCGAGCGTGTAACTTGAGAACCAGGTTACGGTATACACTTTGGGGATTTCTTTGCGAGCATGTACCGCTAGAACCATCTCACGGTACACGCTTTGGGATTTTCTTTGCGAGTGTGTACCTCTAGAACCATCTCACGGTACACGCTTGACCGACAATAGACTAAAATAAAAACCGACAAGCAAATTTCACTTGTCGGTTCATGTTTATTCAGGACGCTGCTTTGATTTAACGGGTTGCCCTTTTTTTAGGTATTTTTGCTTTGATTTTTTAACGGGATCAAAGTCCTGTCCGAATTCCACATCATTGCTATTAATCCCATTTTTCGTTTTTTGCTCAGGATTGTTTTGATCTGAACGCTTTTTCATATTTTCATCCCCTACATCTTATACTCTTGAATGATATTCGCATCTAGAGTCATATCATTTTGGAGTTGCTGCAGTTGTAATCTCATTCGGTGCAATTGTTCACGTTGCTGACCATTACAGCTCATGGCAAGCTTGGCCAATTCGTTTGTAACTTCCTCCAACTGCATTTGTGCATCCGTATACTCCGTTTCATTATAAGCTTCCTGTCTTCTGGCAGTGGTAATTTGTTCTTGGGCATTACGAAGAGTGTCTTCACAGCGCTGCAAAAATGCCTCAACAGATTGTCGAGTAGCCATTCTTCCCCCTCCTACATTCGAAATGAGAAGCTAAAGCTTTCTCTTTTATAGTGTGTTCATCCTTGATTTCTTCTTTCGACAAAGTTATTACCAATTTATGAACAAGTCGAATTTCATTTGTATTACTAGAAACCCACATGATAATATTTAACATAGGAATTTTCTTAGTTAGGAGGGGCAAAAATATGCCTCAGGTTAATCCGTTTCATTATTCAACTGATAATAAAAGATACCATACATGGAATTACCACTTACGTCATACATTTGGACATAAAGTATTTAAAGTCGCCATTGATGGAGGATTTGACTGCCCAAATCGAGATGGTACAGTTGCACATGGTGGCTGTACCTTTTGTAGTGTAGCTGGATCTGGTGATTTTGCAGGAAATCGTGCAGATGACATCCTCACACAGTTCCATACTATAAAAAATAAAATGCATGATAAATGGAAAGATGGTAAATACATGGCGTATTTCCAAGCCTTCACTAATACCCATGCACCTGTAGAGGTATTGCGCGAACGATTCGAGCCCGTTTTAAATCAAGAAGGTGTTGTCGGCATTTCGATTGCAACAAGACCTGATTGTCTTCCAGATGAAGTTGTTGAATATTTAGCAGAGCTAAATGAACGGGCCTATCTTTGGGTCGAGCTTGGCTTGCAGACCGTTCATGAGAAAACAGCCCAGCTCATTAATCGTGCTCATGATTTTCAATGTTATGTAGATGGAGTCAATAAGCTTCGCAAGCACAATATTCGGATTTGCTCCCATATTATTAATGGACTCCCACAGGAAACACCAGAGATGATGATGGAAACAGCTAGAGAAGTTGCAAAACTTGATGTACAAGGAATCAAAATTCATTTGTTACATTTATTAAAAGGAACCCCAATGGTAAAGCAATATGAAAAAGGTCTTTTGGAATTTCTGTCTTTTGATGAATATGTACAATTAGTTTGTGACCAACTTGAAATTTTACCCCCTGAAATGATAGTTCACAGGATTACCGGAGATGGTCCAATCGATTTAATGGTAGGACCGATGTGGAGTGTGAATAAGTGGGAGGTTCTAAATACAATTGATGCTGAACTAAAACGTCGTGACAGCTATCAAGGAAAATATTATCAAAAGGTTGCGGAAAACGTATGAAACTAGATCGGATTCTTCCATTTGCACGGAAGCTACTTCAACTGACTATTCATGAAGGGGATTATGCAGTTGATGCAACGATTGGAAATGGCCATGACACAGTAATGCTTGCTTCGTTAGTTGGTGAAAGTGGGCATGTATTCGGCTTTGATATCCAACTTGAAGCGATTGAAAGTACAACTTTACGTCTGAAAGAGCGTGGGTTATTTGAGCGTGTTCGTTTGTTTCATGAAAGCCATAATCAGCTTTTAACCACAATTCCAATCGAAGCCCATGGCAAAATTGCTGGTGCTATCTTTAATTTAGGATATTTACCTGGAGGAAATAAAGATATTGTTACAAAGCCTGATTCCACGATTGAATCGATTGAGCAATTACTATCTCTCATGAAGCCTGAGGGTGTTATCGTACTTGTCGTGTATCACGGTCATGAAGAAGGGGTCGTCGAACGAGATCAACTGATGAAGTATTGTTCAACGCTTGATCAAAACCGAGCCCATGTAATAATGTACCGATTTATGAATCAAATAAACAATCCACCTTTTATCATCGCCATTGAAAAAAGATAGCGCCCAGACTGTTGAAAAACGCTCGTATACTTCGCTGCTTGCCTTGCTCGTTGCGCTCATTCGGCAACTTCTATTCGCGTCTTTGCTCAGCTGCGCGCCTTGTCTGACAAGCGTTTTCAAGTCAGTCTGGAAGAGCTTGTTCAAAGCCTGCCCAAAAATAAAAGATAGAGCCTACACCGCTCTATCTTTTCCTTATCCAAATACATGCTGAAATCTGCGGTAAGCCCGTCCATTCACATAGAAGAAAAAGGATGTCTTTCCACCAAGTCTAATCATTTTCTTTGCAATTTTTAAGACACTTCGCTGTGTTCGAACCTTTTCATCTGATAAGTAGAGGCCTAATAATCCACGATTAATCATTCGATGAAATTTTTCATTTGGCAATCCAGCTGTATGCTTATCTGCTTCTATAATAAAATGCTTTAGGCGATCCACAAGTTCATTTTCATGTGGATAGTAAAAACAGAAATTCAAGTCGCCACCTTGACGATCCTCATCTTGATCGATGAAATAATCAAGTAGGATGTGGAGGCCTTGTATATATGGAAAATACCCATTTCGAACTTTAACCGCAATTTCTTTATTGAATTCCTCATGAAACGCATAAGCAACTAAACAAAAAATGCCTAATGTAGACCCTGAGCAAGCCGAAAATTCATACCATTCCATGTTTGGAAGATGCTCCTGATGACTTTTAAACCAGTTCTCGAGCCTTGGTACACGCTCTTCTACTTTTACATGCTTATGTATTTGCAGATCACAATAATAGCTTGCTAATTCCTGTAAATAATCAGCTATTTTATCATAATGATTCATGTTTTGGAGAACTTCCTGACAGGCTCTAACCAGGCTTTCTAAATAGCCACCATCATCCTGTTCATCACGATGTTGATAATAGTTTTTTGTTGGCTGTCCTGGTCGTAATGCATCTGGCATGGAATCGTGAAGCGAGCGAAAATCGACGGGATCTAATGAGGTACTGCGATCACAAAGATTATCCAAATAGTCACTAATCGTTTGATAAGCAACAATAAAACGGATGCATTCCTCCATTTTCCCTTCTGCTAATAAGGCAAGGATGGCTCCACCTTCACAGTGAAATGTTTTGGAATGAATACTAGCCAAGGCCTGCTTCCGAAGCTCTTCGTTTGGAATCTCCTCCGCTTTCTTTTTCCAAACCGCTAATTCACGATGTACAATCGGAAATACCTCACGATACACTTTCTTCATTAAACTTATTGGTTGTGTAGGTACCATAGATATCACCTCGATTTATGAACATGTTGATTTACGTAAAATATGAAAGTTGATACACTTACCTTATATGATTTTCCAGCGAATATCAAACAATTAGGAAAGGATGTGCATGTTATGATTTATCCATACAAAGGAAAATATCCTGAAATTGCGGACTCTGTATTCATTGCTGACTATGCAACCGTTACGGGTGACGTTAGAATCGGCGAGGACACAAATATATGGTTTAATACCGTTATTCGAGGTGATGTGGCACCGACAATTATCGGAAAAAGAGTGAGCATTCAGGACAACTCAACCTTGCACCAAAGTCCAAACAATCCTTTGATAGTTGAAGATGATGTCACAATTGGACATCAGGTTATCCTACATAGCTCAATTATCCGTAAAAACGCCCTAATAGGGATGGGGACAATTATTCTTGATGGTGCTGAAATTGGTGAAGGTGCTTTTATCGGTGCTGGCAGCCTTGTTCCACAGGGTAAAAAAATCCCTCCGAACACACTTGCCTTTGGAAGGCCTGCAACAGTGATCCGTGAACTTAACGAAGAGGATAAAAAAGACATGGCTAGAATTCGCCGTGAATATGTCGAAAAAGGACAGCATTATAAACAATTACAAAAAGAAAAACTCAAGACGCCCGACTATCGGCGACAAGCACAAGACGAGCGCTGACAGAAGGCGCTTTAAGCCTTCAGAAGCGATTGGCTTGTGACCTCGAGCCGATGGCGCCTTGAGCTAGACACTGAAAACTAAATACGAACAAAAAGCCCGCAAAATTGGCGAGCTTTTTTTATCTTATTTTGCTTGTGATTTAAGTGTTTCTGCTTTGTCAGTACGCTCCCATGGTACATCGAGATCGTTTCTACCAAAGTGACCATATGCAGCAGTTTGCTTATAAATTGGACGACGAAGGTCTAACATCTTAATAATTCCAGCAGGACGTAAATCGAAATTATCACGAACTAGCTCTACAAGAACATCTTCAGATACTGTTCCTGTACCAAAAGTGTCAACAGAAATAGAAACTGGTTGGGCAACACCGATTGCGTATGCAAGCTGTACTTCACATTTATCAGCTAATCCAGCTGCCACAAGGTTTTTCGCAACATAACGAGCAGCATAGGCAGCAGAACGGTCAACCTTAGTTGGATCCTTACCAGAGAATGCGCCACCGCCATGTCTTGCATAACCACCGTACGTATCAACAATGATTTTACGGCCAGTTAAACCAGCATCTCCTTGTGGACCACCAATTACAAAACGGCCAGTTGGGTTAATAAAGTATTTCGTATTTTCATCAATTAGTTCACTTGGAACAACTGGATTGATGACATGTTCTTTAAGATTTCGTTGAATTTGTTCTAGTGAGATTTCCGGATGGTGCTGAGTTGAAATAACAATTGTGTCGATACGAACAGGATTATTGTTCTCATCATACTCAACTGTCACTTGCGTTTTACCATCTGGACGTAAATAAGGAAGAATCTCATCTTTACGAACCTTTGTTAAACGACGTGATAGCTTATGAGCTAATGAAATCGGTAAAGGCATTAACTCTTTTGTTTCATTACAAGCATAACCGAACATTAAGCCTTGGTCACCTGCTCCAATCGCTTCAATTTGCTCGTCTGTCATTTGACCTTCTCGAGCCTCTAACGCTTGGTCTACCCCCATCGCAATGTCTGGAGATTGCTCATCAATCGATGTTAATACAGCACATGTTTCGTAGTCAAATCCGTATTTTGCACGAGTATAACCAATCTCTTTAATCGTTTCACGGACAATCTTTGGGATATCTACATATGTAGAGGTTGTAATCTCTCCCGCAACAAGTACAAGACCTGTTGTAACAGAAGTTTCACACGCTACGCGTGCATTTGCATCATTTGCTAAGATGGCATCTAAAATAGAATCTGAAATTTGGTCACAGATTTTATCTGGATGTCCTTCCGTAACAGACTCAGAAGTAAATAAACGGCGTCTAGTTGTCACAAACGCTTCCTCCTTTTTCGATTCAGAATTCAATTATACTCAAATTCTGACATTCATTGATACGGTACTCATTCCCTTAGTATTGTTACCTTCACGATTTTCTATCCTTATTGACTAGTTATCTGTGATGTACACATATAAACGCTTTAAGTAACATGCTTGAAACCATGAATGTTCTCATTTAAGAAATAAAAAACCTTCCCTACTTATTTGAGGAAAGGTATTATCATTTATCTCGCCTTTCACTCTTATCGATCAAGGTCATGCCTTGCTCAGGTTAGCACCTTATCACTTTTTGTCAAATGAGAGACCTACTTTGTATAGGTTCCACAAAAACTTATTTGATATATAAGAAAAGTGATGGTTGCCGGGTTTCATTGGGCCTGTCCCTCCGCCAGCTCGGGATAAGAGAGTATCCGTTCAATGAATTATCATAACGCAGTAAACCTTTTCATGTCAATATAATTTCAAAAAAATCATATCGAAGTATGTCCACTTTTTTCACGAAACAGACAATCTTCGAAAATGGAAGTATTATAAAGGACTATTTTTGAATATGTACGCACTTTTTAAGATATATTACGTAAAATACGTTTAATAGTATAGACTATTTTTTTCAATGTGTTATACTAATTGTAAAATTTGATTATATAAAAAATGATAAAGGATGGTTTTACATGAATTCAGTTGAAGTTTCAAATGAGCAGCTATTGGAATTAGTGAATGGAAAAAACGTACTTCATAATCTATCTGTTCCTATTTTAGTTGAAAAAGTACTCGCAAGACAAGAGGGAATCCTTACTTCGACTGGGGCTGTATGTGCAACAACAGGGAAATACACAGGAAGATCACCAGAAGACAAATACATCGTAGAAGAAGCATCTATTAAAGATAGAATTGACTGGGGTAAGGTGAACAAACCAATTTCTGAAGCTACATTTGAAAACCTTTACACAAAGGTGCTTTCATACTTGAAAGAAAAAGAAGAAATTTATGTATTCAATGGATATGCAGGTGCCGATAAAAAAGTACGTATGCCCATCCAAGTGATTAACGAATATGCTTGGCATAATTTATTTTCCCAACAAATGTTTGTTCGACCAACTGAAGAGGATTTAAAAACACATCAACCTGAATTCACAGTCATATGCGCACCAAATTTCAAAGCAGACCCTGAAGTAGATGGCACACGCTCCGAAACCTTCATCATTATTTCCTTCGAAAAACGAACAGTTTTAATAGGAGGAACTGAGTATGCTGGTGAGATTAAAAAATCGATTTTCTCTGTAATGAACTATGTACTGCCTGAGCAAAATATTCTCTCCATGCACTGCTCCGCTAACGTAGGTCAAGAAGGAGATGTTGCACTTTTCTTTGGTCTGTCTGGAACAGGCAAAACAACTCTTTCTGCCGATCCAAAACGTCGACTAATTGGAGATGATGAGCACGGTTGGGCTAGCTCTGGCGTGTTTAATATAGAAGGTGGCTGCTATGCTAAAACCATCAATCTTTCGCGTGAGAAGGAGCCACAAATTTTTGATGCTATTCGCTTCGGCTCTGTTTTAGAAAATGTAATAGTAGATGAAGAATCAAGAATTGCAGATTATGATGACAATGCATTGACTGAAAACACAAGAGCAGCATACCAAATTGACAATATTGATAATATTATTGTACCAAGTATTGCGGGTCATCCGAACACAATTGTATTCCTAACAGCAGATGCTTTCGGTGTTCTCCCTCCAATTAGTAAACTAACAAAAGAACAAGCCATGTATCATTTCTTAAGTGGCTACACAAGTAAGCTTGCAGGAACAGAGCGTGGTGTAACAGCACCAGAAGCAACATTCTCAACCTGCTTTGGCTCTCCTTTCCTTCCACTGGCTGCAACTGAGTATGCAGAAATGCTAGGAAGAAAGATTGACGAGCATAATGTTCAAGTGTTTTTAGTAAATACTGGCTGGACTGGTGGAGAGTATGGTGTGGGGAACCGCATGAAGCTGTCATACACAAGAGCAATGGTTCAAGCAGCTTTAGAAGGTGAACTTACTCATGCAGAAACGGTGAAAAATGATATTTTCGGCTTAGAAATTCCAATTCACATTCCGGGTGTTCCTGATGATGTGCTTCAGCCAGCAAAAACATGGGCAGATCAAAGTACGTACTATGTTAAAGCAAAAGAATTGGCTGTAAAATTCAAAGAAAACTTCAAAAAATTCTCCAATGTTCCAAAGGAAATTGAATTATTGGGCGGACCAAGAATATAAACTGCATAAAGCAAAAAAGCTCGAGAAAAATCAAACCTCGAGCTTTTTCGTATTCGACTCCCTCGTTTTCATCCATTCCGTTAACCGTCTAACTGTTTCCCGATTATCATGGGGTGGAAAAAAATGAGTGTATTGTGGAAAATACCAGCTTTCTATCTGTTTTCCAAGCTCCCTAACTCTTTTTTCAAGTCGATATGCATGTTCGACAGATACATTTTCATCCTTTTCACCATGAATAATAAGTAAGGGGATTTCAAGCTTTTCAATTTCATATAAAGGTGTTCTCCATTTATATCGTTCTGGATATTTAGTTGGAGTTCCTCCGATAACCCGCTTTAGCATCCTCCTCATATCATTGCGCTCCACATATGTTAAGCTCAAATCACTTACTCCAGCCCATGAGACGACCGAACAAACCTGGGGTTGATGAATGGCTGTAAGAAGAGCCATCACTCCTCCTCGTGAGAAGCCAAAGACATGGATCCGAGTTGGGTTTACCTTTTCATGTTCCTCTAATACTTTAACTGCAGAGAACGCATCATATCTGTCATGTCCGCCAAAATCCTCGTTCCCCTCTCCCCCTTGATTTCCTCGATAAAAAGGAGCCATCACTACAAAGCCTTCTGAGGCAAATTGAATGATCCGACCAATTCGAACCTTTCCTACATTTTTAATCCCACCGCGCAAATATAAAAAGCCGTCATACAATCCGTCTTCCTTTGGTTCAGCAAGATAGCCTTTAATTTTTAATCCTTTACTCCAATATGTAATTAAATAAAGATTGATTGCTGGATTAGGAGACGGAAATCTTTGCTTTTCGATAATTGTGCCATCCTCCATTTTATCCATCCTCTCTACATCATTATTTTCGAAAACCTTTTAAAAATCCACTTATAAAAACTAAAAATAGGCATTCACACATTTTTGTCACGTTTCATAATCTATCTTAGAAATGACTATAGCCGACAGAATATCTGTCAAGGAGGTATGAATACATGCGCCGTTTTTTAGCTAGCCTGTTTGCATTACTGCTTATTATCCCATTAGCCGCTTGTAATAATGACCAGGTTCAAAAAATCCGAATTGCCGAGGTAACCCGTTCTGTGTTTTACGCACCTCAGTATGTAGCAATTACAGAAGGATTTTTTGAAGAAGAGGGCTTAGAGATTGAATTAACAACCGTTCCTGGTGGAGATAAAACCATGACTGCTTTAATTTCCGGAGGTGCTGATGTAGCGTTAGTAGGCTCTGAAACATCCATTTATGTGGAAGCACAAGGCTCAACCGACCCGGTTATTAACTTCGCGGCCCTTACACAAACGGACGGTACGTTTTTAGTGGCAAGAGAAAATATTCAAAACTTTAGTTGGGACCAAGTTAAAGATAGTACATTCCTTGGCCAACGTAAAGGCGGTATGCCACAAATGGTTGGGGAATTTGTATTAAAGAAGAATGATATTGATCCACATGGCGATTTAAATCTAATCCAAAACATTGATTTTGCAAATATTTCAAGTGCTTTTGCTTCAGGCACAGGTGAATTTGTCCAATTATTTGAACCAACTGCAAGTTTGTTTGAAAAAGAAGGACGTGGATATATTGTCGCTTCTTTCGGTGAAGAATCTGGCAAGGTACCATATACAACGTTTATGACAAAGCAAAGCTTTATTGATGACAACGCTGATGCCGTTGAAAAATTCACACGTGCAGTCTATAAGGCGCAAGCATGGGTCGATTCACATAGCCCTGAAGAAATTGCAAAATCAGTGCAAGAATTCTTCCCAGATACACCACTTGATTTAATCACATCCTCTATTGAACGATACAAGAACCAAGGATCATACGCAACAAATCCTGTTTTATCAGAGGAAGCTTGGAATAACTTACAGGATATCATGGATGAAGCAGGAGAATTACCGAAGAGAATCGACTATAACACACTTGTGAACACAAGTATTGCAGAAAAAGTCATCTCAAAATAGGAGTGTTACTATGAACTTTTTGTCAGTAAAAGATATCCACCATGTTTATTTTACAAAGGATTCTACAACGTCCGCACTCGAAGACATTTCACTCACAATCGAGGAAGGGGAGTTCATCTCCCTCCTCGGTCCTAGTGGGTGTGGTAAAACGACTTTACTCTCCATCATTGCTGGATTATTAAAACCGACATATGGGAAGGTTTTAATAGAAGGTAAAACAGTTGAAAAGGCAAAGTCCGATATTGGTTATATGCTACAGCAGGACTACTTATTTCCGTGGAAGACGATTGAGGAGAACATTCTTGTTGGGTTACAAATCATGAATCAAGAAACAGTTCAAACAAGAAAAAACACATTAGCCCTACTTGAGGAAATCGGATTAAAGGGAGTAGAAAAAGCATATCCAAACCAGCTTTCAGGTGGGATGAGACAAAGAGCTGCTTTGGTTCGAACCCTTGCGACAAACCCCAAAATTCTTCTGCTGGATGAACCGTTCTCTGCATTAGACTTTCAAACAAAGCTAAAATTAGAAGATCTCGTTTCAGATACATTAAAGGAATATCGTAAAACAGCCATCCTTGTCACACATGATATTGGTGAAGCCATTGCTATGAGTGACCGGATTTACCTCCTTTCGAAAAGTCCAGGAAAAATCGCAAAAGTATTTGATATCCCAGAAAACTTACGGAATGAGACTCCATTTAATGCAAGACAACACCCAGAGTATTCGAACATCTTTCAGCAAATATGGGAGGAGTTAGATAAACTTGAAACAAAATCTGAACATTAAAGACCTACACAAAAATTACCTGCAATCAATCAAAAAAGAGAAAAAACTAGTTCTTTCTTATCAAATCCTGATTTTTATTGTCTTTTTCGGAATATGGGAGCTTGCGAGTCGGTATCATTGGATTGACCCTTTAATCTTTAGTGCTCCTTCAAAAATTTGGACTCTGTTTTTAGACAAAATCAATGATGGAACTTTGTTTAACAATCTTGCAGTCACATTATTTGAAACAGTCCTTGGCTTTATTTTAGGAACGGTCTTAGGGGCATTGATTGCAGCGATATTATGGTGGTCTGAACGCCTTTCAAATATCCTTGATCCATACCTAGTGGTTCTCAATGCGATGCCAAAGGTTGCGCTTGGCCCCATCTTAATTGTGGCATTAGGAACAGGTTATATTTCAATCATTGCGATGGGAGCGATTATTTCCATCATTATCACGACGATTGTCGTATATACCTCGTTCAAAGAAGTGGATTACAATTATATTAAAGTCCTGTTGACATTTGGAGCAAACCGGAAACAAATTTTCCGAAACGTCATCCTTCCCTCCTCCTTTCCAGCGATTATTTCCACATTAAAAGTAAATGTGGGATTATCATGGGTCGGGGTCATCGTTGGCGAATTTCTCGTTTCCAAGCAGGGCTTAGGCTATCTAATTATCTATGGATTTCAAGTATTCAATTTCACATTGATTTTCCTAAGCTTATTATTAATCGCTATTTGTGCAACACTTATGTACCAAGGCGTCGAGTTCCTTGAAAGAAAGCTAATAAAAGACACCAAATAAAAAGCTCTTCTAGTGGATGCTAGAGAGCTTTCTTCGTTTTTATGTATTTTTCTACATAATCTATGCTATGAGTTAAGACATCATCCTTCATGATAAAGCTATAGCGGCGGTCAGACTTAACCGTATCTAAAGGAATTTCTTTTAACAAAACAGGACCTTTTGTTTCAAAATAATCCTTTTGCTTAAGGAGCCGTTCAATTTCGGCAAAGTAAATATTTTTAATAATCGTTTTTCCTTTGCCAATAACCTTATATTGCCCAATATAATCGAGTTCTGAAACCTCTGCTCCCGTTTCTTCCATAACCTCTCGAATAGCAGCAGCTTCTGGTGTTTCTCCTTCTTCTACCTTCCCCCCTGGAAATTCAAGCCCGCGTTCAGAATGATTGGTTAACAGCCACTGGCCCTCATACCTACAGATTACCCATACATGCATTGGATGAGTAGAAAATGGATCAGGTGTAAACGATAAATTCACTTCATTATGATACATATCATGAAATACAATCATTTTATCTTTTCTCCATTACGAATTAATTTATTTTCATCATACCATAAAAAAACAAGCCGCTTCATGTAGAAGTGGCTTAATCGATGGTACGTAATACATCAAGTATTCCTTCGGATTGAATGAAATCCTTTGCCTCCTGGTCTCCCAGTTGATTAATTATTTGATAAATCTTTAGCATATTCAAGTCATATTTGTCATTGGAAGAATCATAATGATATTCAACAAAAGGCACGTGAGCACGTAAAAAGTTTTCAACCTCATTCGAATAGTTTGCATCAAACAGGTTTCTCAATTGCCGAACTTCTTCTTCGGTAGCTTCAATTTTATACTCCCACGTAGATCCAGACTTCACTTGAGATATTTCGCCAGTTCCAACAGAGATATAATAAGTTTTCCTTGACTCCTGTTCCAACATGTTTCACTCCTAACGATATGATTCCGTCTGTTTAGCTTTTTCTTTCAGTATCAAAAATATTCACGCTCCTAAAGCTGATTTATGACTATTTTTAATACATTAGTATCTTTTGATACATTCCCCCATATACTAATTTCCAAGAAAGCCTGTGAAATAAGCAGATAAAGGGGAAACATTTATGAAAATTATTGATGAAATTTATGACATGTACCGTAATAAGTTAACGGGTGACGAAGAAGATGCGGACATTATTGCTTTCTCCGTGCTTGAACAATTTGAACGTGAAGATTTGATCGACCTTTTAAGTGATTTACCCGACCAGGAGTTACGTAATTTAGTCGGTTTTTATATGATTGAAAACCTTAAAGCGAAGATGGCACGTGATGGAATCGGCCAATCAAAGATGATGACTGTCGATGAGTTGAGGGATATCCACTAAAATCCATAAAAAAAGGATTGTCAGCTTTGACAATCCTTAATTCGCATTAAAGTTTACTAACAATTTGTAATGCGTCTTCAATTGACTCCCGATTGACATCATAATGAGTCGTAAACCTTACAAGTTTAGGTCCAAAAGTTGAAACGAATACTCCATGTTCTTTTAATAATGCGGCATACTGACTAGAGGTTAAGCCTCTTTCACTTACATCCACTAAAATAATATTGGTATCAATCTGATTTACGACGTTCAATCCATTAATATTGCCGAGTCCTTCCGCTAAGAACGTAGCATTTTCGTGATCGATTGCTAGTCGGTCTACCATTGTCCGCAATGCGACAAGTCCTGGCGCTGCAATGATGCCAACCTGTCTTAATCCACCGCCTAGGCGCTTTCTCCATTTTCTCGCTTGTTTTATAAATTTCTCGCTTCCAGCAATAATTGAACCAACTGGGGCACCTAAACCTTTTGACAAACAAAATTGAACGGTATCTGTATATTGAGCAATATCCTTAACCGGACGCCCCAGTGCCACAGCTGCATTGAATAGGCGTGCACCATCCAAATGGACAGGAATCTGATTTGCAGATGCAATTTGATAAATCGCATTCATATTATCAAGTGCAATCACAGCTCCCCCCGCTCGATTATGTGTATTTTCTATACAAATCAAGCCCGTCTCAGGGTTATGTACATCCTCCTCTTGAATAGCAGCCTCTACTTCAGCAGGATCCATTGCTCCTCTTTTTCCTTGAATGGTTCGAGGCTGTACCCCAGCAAATGCAGAAATCGCAGCACCTTCGTAATTAAAAATATGAGAATCCTGCTCTACAATGATTTCATTTCCTTTGCTTGTATGAGTTAACACGGCAATTTGATTTCCTTGAGTTCCACTTGTCACAAACAATGCTGCTTCTTTTCCAAGCATCTCAGCGGCTGTGCGCTCAAGCTCTTTTACCGTAGGGTCTTCCTGATAAACATCATCCCCAACCTCAGCCTCATAGGCTGCTTTTCTCATTTCAGCTGTGGGCTTTGTAACTGTATCGCTTCGTAAATCGATCATCGCTCTCACTCTCCTTATAAATAAAAATAAAGCAAAACCCCTCTTTCGACAAGAAAGAAGGGCAAACTTTTTTTATTTTCCTAAGAAGGATTGGAGCATCCAAATATGCTTTTCAAGTGCTTGATGAATCGCAAGTAGCATATCCCCTGTTGTTTCATCATCCGCATCTGCAGCAACCTTCATCCCTTCCTTTAACTCCCCGGTTAAAATCGAAAAATCATTAGAAATGGTTGCTACCATCTCCTCCGCATTTTCATTACCGTTTGCTTCCTGTATCGAAGACAATTCAAGAATTTCCTTCATTGTTGCAACGGGTTGTCCACTAATAGCGAGTAGGCGTTCCGCTAGCTCATCAATATGAACAGCAGCCTCATTATACAATTCCTCAAATTTTACATGAAGTGTAAAAAAGTTTGATCCTTTCACATACCAGTGGTAATTATGTAGCTTAATGTACATTACACTCCAGTTTGCAACTTGTTTATTAACGATTTCGATTAATTGTGCTGACATAAAAAATCTCCTCCTTATTGTTAACATACCCCCTTTATATCACACTGAAACAACATTTTTTCGATTGTTTTTTAACATATTTCTTACTTTTGCAATTTTAAGTGAATATCAATACCTTCTACCTTCGTACCATGTTAATATTAAAGGAGAAAAAGAGGAGGTTGCTATGTTTATAGTATTAATTATTTCAATGATTATTGTGTTTGTCGTCATATTATTAGCCGTTGTTACGACATCAAAAGCCTATCAGTATAAACATACAGTAGATGACTTAGAAGATGTTGATCATCTTGAAAATAAGGAGAATCCAGATGGAAAATAAAATTCTTCAAGATTTAGCGAATGATTGGTTAATTGAGACAACGATTGATTCCATTCAAGAAAAATATGAAAAAGACGAACTAACTGCCAAACAATTAGTGCTTATGTATTTACATAGAATTTCAAACTTTGACTCAGAATTAAAATCAATTATTGAGGTCAACCCAGATGCGCTTCAAATTGCCATGATGCTGGATGCTGAACGAAAGGAAATCGGTCCCCGTGGCCCGCTTCACGGAATTCCTGTTTTACTTAAAGATAATCTGGATACAAATGATAAGATGCACACATCAGCCGGTTCACTTGCATTAGCGGATTCATATGCTCCAGAGGATTCATATGTTGCTTATCTCCTAAGGGAAGCTGGGGCAATTATTTTAGGTAAAACAAATATGACAGAATGGGCAAATTTCATGACGGAAGGAATGCCAAGTGGCTACAGTTCACGGGGGGGCCAAACACTAAACCCATATGGACCAGGTAAATTTGATGTTGGCGGATCAAGCGCAGGTTCGGGTTCTGCCATTGCCGCGAATTTTGCAGTTGTTGCAGTTGGTACAGAAACATCAGGCTCAATACTAAGTCCTTCCAGTCAAAATTCACTTGTTGGTATTAAGCCGACAGTTGGATTAGTAAGTCGTGCGGGGATTATTCCGATTGCCCATACACAGGATACAGCAGGCCCAATGGCTCGTACAGTGAAGGACGCTGTTTACCTGTTATCAGTCATATCTGAAGTAGACGAACGTGACCCAATCACGTATACGAGCAGAACGTTACATCCTACTGATTTTACAAAATATTTAGATGTTAATGGTTTAAAAGGTGCACGGATTGGGATTGCAAGAGAGGTTTATTTTGACTATCTTAGTGAAGACAAACGAGCAGTTATGGATAATGCCGTTAAAAAGCTTGAAGAACTAGGGGCAACTGTTGTAGAGACCGTACAAATTCCTTCTTCCAAAAATAAATGGAGCTATGATGTATTAACCTACGAATTTAAGGTAGACCTAAACAATTATTTACGTAAATTAGACCCATCAGTGAAAGTCCGTAATTTAGCAGACCTTATCAAATTTAATAAAGAAAATGATGAAAAAATGCTAAAATACGGCCAAATTATTTTAGAAAAAGCAGAAAAAACGAGTGGAACTTTGACTGAAAAAGAGTATCTTGCGGCACTTGAAAACGACCATTATCACTCGACGGAGAATGGAATTGATTCTGTTTTGAAAGAACATGCATTAGATGCAATTGTGTTTCCAAATAATATTGGAGCAGGTATTCCGGCTAAAGCTGGCTATCCATCAATTACAGTTCCTGCTGGGTACACGCCGGAAGGCGAACCCGTTGGAATTACATTCACCGGTACCGCGTTCTCGGAAACCTTATTGATTAAATTAGCCTATTCTTTTGAGCAAGGAACAAACTATCGAATTCCACCTAAACTATAAAACCTCAGCCATTTTGGCTGAGGTTTTTTTTCTTACCCAAAAACCTTATGAAGGTCTTCTTTTGATTGGGATAACCAGAAACGCATGAGGCGTTTTGCCCCTTCTAAATCATGAAGCTTTGCTTGCCCACATTGAGTCTCATTTGCAGCTGGAATTTCCGTAATTTCTACTGCACTTTGCATCGTAGCTTCAAGTAAATCAATGATTTCCGAAACGGTAGGCTCTCCACTTACAACTAAGTAATAGCCTGTTTGGCATCCCATTGGAGAAATATCAATTATATCGAAATGGTCATATTTCTCACAATGCTCACGAAGATTAAAAGCTAATAAATGTTCAAGTGTATGAATAACATCCGGTTTCATTGCTTGTTTATTTGGCTGACAAAAACGAATATCAAATTTATTTACAAATCCATCTGTCCCAACCTTGTGGACTCCACAATGTCTTACATATGGGGCTTTAACTGCATTATGATCAAGTTCAAAGCTTTCTACTGATGGCATTCTCTTCACTCCCTGAGTTTTTCTATATTTATCATAACGCTAATTCCGATTTTTTTCATCAATTTAATTTGAATTAACGTTAAAGATGCTTTTATTCACTTCCTATTGTATAGTATAAGTACTTAATCTAAGTAAGGGAAGTAGAAAAAATTGCTTCAAGCGTTATTTATAGGAATCATCCGTTTTTATCAAAAATTTATATCTCCGTTAAAGCCGCCGACCTGTCGCTTTTACCCGACATGCTCACAATATGGGCTTGAAGCAATCAAACGCTTTGGGGCTATTAAAGGTGGCTGGTTAACGATTAAACGATTATTAAAATGTCATCCCCTACATCCAGGTGGAATTGATTTTGTTCCCGAAAAAAAGGAAGGTAAGCATCACCATTGATGCATGCCTTCCTTACTTTATTTAACGTTTGTTGATTTTTCAAGATGTTCGTGGATTTCTCCTTTTTCTAGGTGAACTTGAATGTTATATTTGCCTGCTTCAGCAAATGTATAATCAGATTGATAGACGCCATCTTTCAGTTCGTTTGCATCGATAAACTCGTGCTTTTCTTCGCTATCTTTCCAGACCTCAAATCGAACCTTTGCTTCAGTCAATGGAGTCCCTGACTCTTCAAAAGACACTTGAAACGTAGATGTTTTCCCTTTTGAATAATCAGCATGTAATGGAAAATCGATTGTAACTTGTCCATTTCCATGATGATGTTCACCTTCATGATGGTCACTGTTTTCTGTTCCTTCTTCCGCAGGCTCTTCACTAACATCTGGATTGCCAATTACGACTTCAACCTTCGGCATTGTGTGCATGCCTCTAGCAGTTACATGTGCTGTGACAAAATAGACACCATCTGTATCGAATGTTTTAACAGCTGTGTATTCTCCTTCAGAAGTATGCTTTCCATCTAGAAATTCGCTTTCTTCACTACCTTTCTGAACAATTTCAAATTGAACCTCATCCGCATCCTCTACCGATTCTTCACCCTGTGTTACAAATGCATGGAGAGTTACCTCTTCGCCGGGATTTATTTTTTCAGGATCAATCTTTACATCAACTGTAATGGGGATTAATTCTGTCGTATTCGTGTTTTTCGTGTCCGTTTCATTATTACATGCTGCAAGCGTTATTAATGCCGCAATGAAAAGAAATAGGATACCTTTTCTCATTACCTTCACCTCAACTACATGGTACAACAATTGACCATTTATTCCTGTGTCTTTTTTATGACATTCAGCTATTATCCATATTAACCAATGACAGCATTGTTTTAACATCTAAAATTCAAAAAAGAGGTCAACAAGACCTCTTGATTTTATTTATAGCCATTAAGAACAACATCCAATTTTCCGGTTTCAGGGTTAATAACAAGCCCGTGAACTGGAACTCCATTTGGGAGAAGTGGATGATTTTCAACCATTTCGACACTATGACGGACACTATCCTCTACACTGCTAAAACCTTGAAACCATTCTTCGAGATTAATTCCTGAATATTTTATCGTATCAATTTTTGCTTGTGTAACGCCTCTATCTTTAATTTTATGTATAATCGAATCTGCATCAAGTGAGCTCATTCCGCAATCATGGTGACCAACGATGCAAATTTCATCTGCATTTAAATCATAAACAGCAACTAAAATACTTCTCATTACACTTCCAAACGGATGAGAAACAATTGCGCCAGCAACCTTTAAAATTTTTACATCTCCATTTTTCATATTCATTGCTTTTGGTAACAACTCAATGAGTCGAGTATCCATACATGTAACGATTACCATTCTTTTATTTGGAAGCTTTGTTGTATGATATTTTTCATATTCCTTTGTTTCTACAAACTCTTTATTGAAGTCCAATATATTATCCAGCAGAGACATTTTATCACCTTTTTCTTTTATTTCATTTTATTTTATCAAAAACTGGTCTTTATTAATAACTTTTTTGTAATTGGTTTTTAGTTAGGCTGAGATACTAAAAATACTAGAAAAAGTTTTTTGTTCTCAAATCGTAATAATTACGATATAATATGAAAGGATTTTAAACTGTTGCCTTATTGGTACTTGAGAGGAGTCTTTACATGAAAAAAACAAGCGGCTATTTTGTGCTCCTTTTATTAATCAGCATACTTTCGGCTTGCGGAGCAGATCAAAATAATGTTGCAAATGAAGAAGGTAGACTATCAGTTTATACAACTGTATTCCCGTTAACGGATTTCGCACAAAAAATAGGTGGCGAGGATGTTTCTGTGAAAAGTGTTTACCCACCGGGGTCAGATGCCCATTCATTTGAGCCTACTCCAAGAGATATGACGGATATTGCGAGTGCAGATGCTTTTATATATACAGGTGTTGGTGTAGAGGGCTTTGTAACAACTGCCCAAAAAACACTGAAAAACGAAAAAGTCTCATTAATTGAAGCAGGATCTGGAATTGAGTTTTTACACACGGAAGACAATGACCATCACGATGATGAGCATAATCATGGTAATATCGATCCACATATCTGGTTGGATCCCATCTACTCCATTCAAATTGCTGAAAATATTAAAAATGCCCTTACTGATTTAAATCCTTCTGGTAAAGATAAGTACGAAAAAAATTTCAATGCATTAAAAGAGCAGCTAGAAGGGCTAAATAAGGAATTCATGGAAGTTGCCAAATCCGCTAAGCGTAAAGAAATTTTAGTTGCCCATTCTGCCTATGGGTATTGGGAAGCACGTTATGGGATCAAGCAAATTAGTATCACTGGATATTCCCCAACGAATGAGCCATCTCAAAAAGAACTCAAAAAGATTATTGAAGTAGTAAAGGAACACAATCTTAAATATATCCTTTTCGAACAAAATATATCCTCAAAAATTGCCGAAACGGTTCAAAAAGAAACTGGGACAGAAAGTTTAACCCTTCATAATTTAGAGGCCGTTACAAAACAGGAAATTGAAAGCAAAGAGGATTATTTTAGCTTAATGAGGCAAAATTTAAAAACATTAAAAACGGCATTAAAATCAAATACGCCTTAGCGTATTTGCGCCCGATTATTTAGGCCCACAGGAAGTGGGTGATAAAGACGAAGACATCAGGATGTGGCGTTCTTAGTCTGAGTTCCATAATTTCAATCACTTCTGAATATAGTTAAAACCATCTTTGGGATATGTTACTTGAATCTACGCCTCTTTTCGTGGAGAAAATAAGGATGCTTGACTATATTCTTACTAAAGAGGTGTAGTACATTGGCACAAGATGTGTTATGTGAAGTGAATAATTGTCACTACTGGGCAAAAGGGAATAAATGCAGTGCTGAATCAATTTATGTCGTTAGCCACTCAGGGAAAACGGCATCAGAACAAACAGAAACCGATTGTAAAACCTTCGTTCGAGAAGGCGAAATATAAAGATATTTTACCAAGGCAGCTGATTACTCAGCTGTCTTTTATTTTGTAATTAAACGCGCATATTCTTTTTAACATGTCGAATTTTTTGAATTAAAATAATTGACAAATTTAAAAAATGAACATATGATACTTTTAAAAGTTGCACAAAGGAAACATTTATTCATTTAGACAAAAAAAGAAAGCTTGAGAGGAGAATAGCGATGTATGATAATTTATTACTCGCTTTTGGTTTAACATTATTTGCCGGTCTTGCAACCGGAATCGGCAGTTTAATATCCCTATTCACATCAAGAACAAATACAAAATTTCTGTCCTGGACACTCGGTTTCTCAGCAGGTGTCATGATTTATGTATCGATGGTCGAGATTTTCGTCAAAGCAAAAATTGCCTTAACATCTGAATTAGGTAATCACATGGGAAACTGGATGACAGTATTGGGCTTCTTTGGAGGAATGCTATTAATTGCGTTAATTGATAAATTTGTACCTGAAAGTAGCAACCCGCACGAGGTAAAAAAAGTTGAAGATATGAATCTCGCTTCATCTAAAGTCAATGACCCTGCATTATTAAAAATGGGAACATTCACAGCACTCGCAATCGGCATTCACAATTTTCCAGAAGGAATTGCTACCTTTACCTCTGCTCTTCAAGACCCGGGGCTTGGAATCGCCATTGCAGTCGCTGTAGCGATTCACAATATACCTGAAGGGATTGCTGTTGCCGTACCGGTCTATTTTGCAACAGGGGATAAAAAAAGAGCCTTTAAGCTCTCTTTCCTTTCTGGTTTAGCTGAACCTGTTGGGGCAATCGTTGCATTCGTGATATTAATGCCATTTTTAAATGATGTGATGTTCGGGATAATTTTTGCCGCTGTGGCAGGAATTATGGTGTTTATTTCACTGGATGAATTACTTCCAGCATCCAAACGTTATGACAGTGGACACTTATCCATTTACGGATTAATTGCAGGGATGGCTGTCATGGCTTTAAGTTTATTATTATTTATCAAATAATTGAAAAGGTGCATTGCCGGACTGAAACTATTGTATCATCTTCTTTTGCTTGGTTATTTGCTCAATCCAATCACGGTTGACTTGATATCCAATTCCAGGTTCATCTGGAACGGCAATGCAGCCATTTTCTATCATAACTTCCGGAATGATGACATCCTTCGTCCAATATCTTGAGGATGCTGAGATATCTCCAGGAATCGAGAAATTAGGAAGACTTGCTAAGGCAATATTATGGGCTCTTGATATTCCGGTTTCAAGCATCCCTCCGCACCACACAGGAAGATCATGTGATTTACAAATATCATGTATCCTGAGTGCCTCGGTGATACCGCCTACTCGCCCAATTTTAATATTGATTACCTTACAGCTCCCCATTTCAATTGCCTTTCTTGCATCCTCAGCTGACGTAATACTTTCATCTAAACAAATCGGTGTGGAAAGTTCTCTCTGCAGCTTCGCATGGTCAAGCATATCATCTTCCGCTAATGGCTGTTCAATCATCATTAAATCAAACTCATCCAATGCTTGGAGTTTACTAATATCCTTTAGTGTATAGGAAGAATTGGCATCCACCATTAACGGCAAGGTAGGAAAATGACATCTAATTTGTTTAAGAAGCTCATAGTCCTGCCCAGGCTTGATTTTTATTTTGATACGCTTATAGCCCGATTTCACATGCTCCTCCATTTTACGCAAAACCCGATCAATCGAATCAATGCTCACAACTACGCCCGAATCAATAAACTCTCTCGTTCCTCCAAAAGCTTTAGATAGCGAGATTCCTTGTTTTTTGGAATATAAATCCCAAATCGCCATATCAAGACTGGCCTTAGCCATATGATTACGTTTTACAAATTGAAAGCTTTTCTGTAGCTGATTTGGGTGTTCATATTCTTCTTTTAAAATCTTCGGCACTAAATAGTCTTCAAGCATATGCCAACAAGTTTTTATCGTTTCCTCGGTATACCATGGTGACGAAAAAGCAACAACCTCTCCCCAACCAACAACTCCATCAATATCCTCCACTTCAACAAGTATGCTCTCTCTTCTGCCAACCTTCCCCGAGCTTGTTATAAATGGCGAGAGTAGCTCTTGTTCAATGAGATGGAGTGTAATCTTATTTATTTTAATCATTATTTTCATCCCTTAATAGCTCAATTAATTTACGGCGCATTAATTTATTAGAAGCATTACGTGGAAGATGATCGACAAAATAAATTGATTTGGGAACCTTAAACCGAGCCAGTTTTTCATAACAAAATGCAATGATTTCAGCTTCGGTTACACTGCTCTCTGTTTCCTTCCTGACAAAAGCAGCTGGTACTTGTCCCCATTTTTTATCATCCACGCCTGTTACTCCCGCTTCTATAACGTCCGGATGTGCCAATAAAACCGCTTCTAGTTCGGCCGGATATATATTTTCTCCCCCTGATATAATCAAATCAGAGCGACGATCCTTCACAAAAAGAAAGCCTTCCTCATCTAAATAGCCAATATCCCCTGTATATAACCATCCATCAACAATGGACGTTCTTGTTGCATCCAGTCGATTCAAATAGCCTTTCGTTACATTTGGTGCCTTTACGACTATTTCCCCTACCTCATTTTGTTTAGCTAGTGAACCTTCTTTTTCAATTTTAATTTGTACTGGAAAAAGAGGTTTTCCTGCTGAACCAAGCTTTGATATGCTGTACTCAGGAGATAAAGTAACTACTTGTGATGCTGTTTCGGTCATCCCATACGTTTGGAAAACAGGGATATTATGCGCAATACAATTTTCTAATAAAGGTTTCGGTGCTGGTCCTCCCCCTAAAAGCATACATCTAAATCTGTCCGGATATGTTCCATCTCCCAGTGCATCAACCATCCTTGCTAGCATAACGCTCACAATAGACATTATGGTAACACCTTGATTCATGATTGCTTCATTGGCTTTTTTCGGTTCAAAGCTTTCATGGATGACAGCAGGAATTCCATAAATAACACTTCGGTATAAAATCGATAATCCACTAATATGAAACATAGGCACCGTTAGTAACCAACAATCATCATGACGCAGCCCTAGATTCAAACTAGAACCAACCGCACTCCACCAGTGGTTGCCATAAGTGTGAATCACTCCTTTTGGCTTCCCGGTAGTCCCTGATGTATACATAATTGTATCTATTTGGTCCAATGAAAAGTCCTCTTGAATCTCGCATTGTTTTTCAGGGAATTGTTCTAGTTCTTTAACCAACACTTTTTCGATGCTAATTTCATTTACTTTCTCAATCAATGCATCTTCAGTTATGATCCATTTCGTTCCAGAGTCACTTAATTGGTACTCTAGCTCGCTGCTTGTTAATTTATTGTTTAAGAGTACCGTAACCGCGCCAATATATTTTAGTGCATGAATAACTTCAACCATCTCTATGCTATTCTTCATGAGGATAGAGACAAAATCTCCCTTTTGAATCCCTGTAAAAGATAATTGATTAGCCTTTTTTACTACATTTTTATGTAAAGTTAAAAATGAGATTTCTTCATATTCGGTTTTTATGGCAATTCGATTAGGTGTTAAAAACGCACGTTGCTTAAGCCAATTTGGTATTTCTGTAGAATTCATCTTTTTCAAATCTCCTTGCGTAGAACTAAAATGCAAAAACAGCTTGATGAATTTCTCATCAAGCTGAAAATAAAATATTAAGGGAAACGTGGGAATTGCTTAAAGTCTGGCTTACGCTTTTCTTTAAATGCGTCGCGCCCTTCCTTTGCTTCATCTGTTGTGTAGTATAGAAGAGTAGCATCGCCAGCCATTTGTTGAAGACCTGCTAATCCATCTGTATCAGCATTCATTGCTGCTTTTAAGAAACGAAGGGCTGTTGGACTCATTGAGAGCATTTCTTCACACCACTTAACTGTTTCTTCTTCAAGCTGTTCTAAAGGAACAACTGTATTTACAAGACCCATGTCTAATGCTTGTTGTGCATTATATTGACGACATAGGTACCAGATTTCACGTGCCTTTTTATGACCGATGATACGTGCAAGATATCCAGAACCATAACCAGCATCAAAGCTTCCAACCTTCGGACCAGTTTGTCCAAAAATGGCATTATCTGCAGCAATTGTTAAGTCACAAACAACATGTAACACATGGCCTCCACCAATAGCATAGCCTGAAACCATTGCAACTACTGGCTTTGGAATAACACGGATAAGACGTTGTAAATCAAGAACATTTAAACGTGGAATTTGGTCATCCCCAACATAACCACCATGTCCTCGAACCTTTTGGTCTCCACCGGAACAGAATGCTTCATCTCCTGCACCAGCAAGAACGATAACACCAATGTTTGAATCATCTCTTGCGTAAGCAAAGGCATCAATCATTTCTGCCACTGTTTTCGGAGTAAATGCGTTTCTAACATGCGGACGGTTAATCGTGATTTTTGCAATGCCATTGTATGTTTCATATAAGATTTCATCATACTTACGTTCTGCAACCCATTCAACTGCAGCCATTAGCTTGTCCTCCTTTTATATATGTTTGTATGTATATTTGATCAGATCGAAAAATGATCAGAAACAAACTCACTTATTATTTTACCAAAAAAATGCGGTTGTTCCACATGAATTGCATGTCCCGCGTCTACTATTTTTTCAACTTTTGCTTTCTGAATGCTTGAACTCATCTCTTCTGCAATTTGACAGAACTTTTGATCAAGCTCTCCACATAACAATAAAGTTGGGAATATTAGCTCATTAAGTCTATCCCAGTATGAGGGCTGTGCACCTGTCCCCATCCCTCTTAAGCTGTTAGCTAACCCGATTGGATTGTTTTCAAGACGCTGTCTACGAATTTCTAATTGCTTCTCTTTTGATAGTGATTTTTGTGAAGAAAATAGGGGAATGTTCTCCCAAAAATCAATAAACCGGGCAATTCCCGCTTGTTCAATTCGATTTGCTAATTGTTCATCTGATTTTCTTCGGGCAACTCTTTCTTCCTCAGTTTTTAGCCCTGGTGAGCTACTTTCTAAAATAAGGCTATCAACCCTAGTAGGATAAAGAATGGCCGATGCCAAAGCCAATCTTCCTCCCATTGAATAACCGCAAATATGTGTTTTCGTGACTTCCAAAACGTCTAATATATGCATGATATCATGAGCGATTTTTTCAATTTGATATCTAGCAAAATCATCGGGGCAATCAGATTCCCCATGCCCGATTATGTCGATGAGAACACATTGAAAATGTTGTTTAAGTATCTCTAATGTTTGATTCCAAGTTGTCAAATTCCCAGTAAAACCATGGAGGAATACAATTGGTACTCCCTCACCCACTACTTTAACATGGTAGGTAACCCCATTTGTCGAAATAAACATTTTTAATGTTCCCTTTTTAGCGTTTCATTTATTTCCTGGGAAACATTATTCCACATTTTTCGATGAATCATGACATTCTCTTGGCGGTCTGTTCTTACCTCTACAACATGTAATCCTTTTTCTTCAAATGAAGTAGTGATGGCTTTACTGAACTCTGGCCAATCCATAATACTCGTAAATTTCCCACCGTACATTTTTACTGCATGTTCGTAATCGAGACCAATTGGAGTTCCAAAAAGAGTTTCAAAATGCTTTTCCTCTTGTGATTGTGGTAAGAAAGAAAAAATACCACCACCGTCATTATTGATTAAAACAATCGTAATATTTAGGTGGTGATGCTTTGCAGCCAATAATCCATTTAAATCATGATAGAAGGACAGGTCACCGATGACTAAAACAGTATGTTCATTTTGTGAGCTAATGCCCATCGCGGTTGATACAAGACCATCGATTCCATTTGCACCGCGGTTTCCTAAAACATGTATCGACTTTTCATTATTAGTAAAGAAGGTGTCCAGATCACGTATTGGCATACTATTCCCAACAAACAAGGTTGAACCAACTGGAAGAAGTTCCTGAAGTTCTGTAAATACCTTTCCTTCAAATAAGGTTTCTTCTTTTTGTACCGCGTTCACATTTGCTTTTACGAGGTCATTAATCTTAATCCATGAATGTACCCAAGTTGAATCTGTACGTTTCTCAGTCCGTCCAATAATCATCTGACAAAACCAGGTTTCATCACAATACACCATATCGTTTGCTGATAAGGTTGGATCTCTCCAGCCTCCATCCCCATCTACAATGATTTGAGTTGTATTCTTATATTTTTGAATATACTGAAGAAGCGCTTTAGAAACAGGCATTGCCCCGAAACGAATAATAATATCTGGGGTAAATGCTTCTCGGAAACCTTCATCTCGTAAAAAAGCATCATATCCATCTATAATATGTGATTTCGGATGTTCGCCGCTTCTTAGTTGTGATAGTGGATCAGCCAGGACAGGAAATTGAAGTGTTTCTGCTAAGCTTGCGACTGCATGTCCAAACTCTTCATCATCATGTGAACCACAAACAATGATTCCCTTCGTTTTACTGCTAACTAATTCAGAGATAAGTTGAACTTGCTCTTCATCCATTTTCGGTTTTCCAACGACAACATTCACATTTTTACGTAGGTTTTCTTTTGTCCCCCACAAGTTTTCTAACTTTAAGTTCGGTACAAGAGGTTCACGGAAAGGAAAGTTCAAATGAACAGGCCCTGCTGGTGCCATTAGCGCAGTACCCGCAGCTCTTCCTGCCATTGTTCGAACATAAGATAGCATTTGCTCTGACTCTTCTGGCAGTGCCATTTCAACAAACCATTTCGCATGATTTCCATATAACTGGTTTTGATTAATCGCTTGAGGTGCTCCTACATCCCGTAATTCGTGCGGCCGATCTGCTGTTAACACAATAAGTGGAACCCTTGAATAATAGGCCTCCACAATTGCCGGAAAATAATTCGCTGCTGCTGTACCAGATGTACATAAAATCGCTACAGGTTTCTTCGTTGCTTTAGCCACTCCAAGCGCATAGAAGGCAGACGAACGTTCATCAATATTGACTGTAACATTCATTTTAGGATGTTCCGCCATTAAAATCGCCATCGGGGTTGATCGTGAACCAGGGCTTACTACGGCCTCTGTAACCCCCACACGCACTAATTCATCAACAAATGATGCTACATACCGAGTTAATGCCTGATTATTCATTATCTAATCCTCCTAATGCAGATAGCATCGGTCTAAACTTAATCATCGTTTCTGTATATTCACTTTCTGGTTCAGAATCTCCTACAATACCGCAGCCAGCAAATAAGGATGCATTATTACCATTTAGTAAACCAGAACGAATAGCAACGGCAAATTCCCCATTATCATTCGTATCTAACCATCCCACCGGACTTCCGTACCAACCACGATCGAGAATTTCAAGCTCACGAATAATTTCAAAGGCTTTTTGTTTAGGCTGACCTCCCAGAGCAGGTGTTGGATGTAATCGATTCACAACAGTAAGTAATGACACGTCTTCTTTTGCCACTCCTTTTACAGGAGTGTATAAATGCTGGATATCTCGCATTTTTAAAATACCCGGCTCTGATGGTGAAGAGATACTTGTGCAAGACTCTTTCATTTCATGTTTAATCATTTGGACGACGACGTCATGCTCATATAGATTTTTAGGGTCACCTAGTAGCTCATTTGCTAACTGCTCGTCCTCTGTAGGTGTCTTACCGCGGCGAATGGAACCTGCAAGACAAGTTGTTAAGAAATCCTCTCCCTTTTTCTTAATAAGCCGTTCGGGAGACGCTCCGATAAAGCATGAGTTTTCATATTCAATTGCAAATAAATAGCTCATCGGCTGCTCTTCTTTTAAACGTGCCAAGACAGCGTCGGCTTCAATTGGGTCGTCAAAATGCAGTTTAATCTCTCTTGCTAATACAACCTTTTCAACCTCGTCGGATTGTACCTTTTTTGTTGCATTTCGAACAGATTCCATCCATTCCTGTGGTTGAACTTCCTCTTTTGTAAACGAGGCAATACTTTGATATTGATGACTTTCCTCAAGCAGCCATTCCAATTGTTCCAAATCGGATTCAACAATAGATGTACCCATAGGTTCACAAATGATATTTGTTGTTAAATAAGTTCTTCCTTTATAGGAAGAAAGCATGATTGAAGGCAATACAAATTTTGCATCATCGAAATGAGCCCACAGCTCAGTTCTCTTTTTTAATGGGTCAAATGAAAATCCTCCCATTAATATAGGACCAGTAGAATACGGTGCAAAATTATCAACAATGGTGGTATGTTGTACGAGTCTTTTCCACTTTTTTTCAATAGCTTCAAAACGCTCAGTAGACTCGTTATCGCGAATTGTATAGGCTTCCCCAAGTCCAACTATAATCGTATCGTTTGTAGGATTTGACCAGAAACAACGCGTTTCAAAAGGTTCTCTTTTTCCAGCAGAAAAGAACAATAGGGGGTCTATGTTCTCAATTTCTTTTACCTGACTAATAAGAACAGGCATAGAAAGCTCCTTTGAACGGTTTATTCCTTTTTCTATGTAATCATTCAATCCCTTTTGGTGTATCATTACCAACTTTTATCCCCCCGAAAATTTATCACATATAAATTTTAAATAAAAATACCAAATATATATATTATATCATTAAAATGAATTGTTTACTTTATTCAACAAAGCCTCTACGATATTCCTCATCAGTAATAGTTGTCAACAAACTTGATTCTACCATACCTAACTATAAACTGACCACTTTCTTCCTATTATATAAGAAATGTTAGTTTGCGTTTAAAAGTATGATTAAATCTCATTTGTTACTTTAAACCATTGACAGTACTTGTCCAATTCACTAAACTGTACTGTGGATAGAATGAGCTTTTCGTGAGAGGAGAGGTCTTATGCAAACACAACTTCAGTCAAATCAGAAGCTTTCGAAAAAGCCTTCCAGTGGTTTTCAAGTATGGTGGAGACTTATGCGTCCACATACACTCACTGCATCATTTGTGCCAGTTATTTTAGGGACAGTTCTTGCTCTATTAGAAACATCTATTAATATGGCGCTATTCTTAACAATGTTACTCGCTTGTCTACTTATTCAAGCAGCAACTAATATGATAAATGAGTATTTTGATTACAAGCGCGGACTCGATACTGCTGAATCAGTCGGAATTGGCGGTACGATTGTTAGAGATGGAGTAAAGCCAACGGTGATCCTTAACTTGGCGTTTACGTTTATGGGGATTGCCACTCTTTTGGGTGTTTATATTTGTATGAATAGCAGCTGGTGGTTAGCATTAGTTGGGACTATTTGTATGTCAGTTGGGTATTTATACACTGGTGGTCCATTTCCGATTTCATCTACACCATTTGGAGAGCTAGCGGCTGGTTTCTTTATGGGCATGATTATTATTTTAATATCGTTTTTCATCCAAACGGGCACTGTTACGACAACAAGTATTTTAATCTCAATTCCGATTATGATTCTTGTTGGTGCAATTAACATGTCAAACAATATTCGTGACTTGGATGGCGATAAAAAGAACGGACGTCGCACTTTACCGATTTTATTAGGCAGAGATAACGCGATTAAGTTTTTAGCAGGATTGTTTATTATTTCATATGTTTGGATTATTGCAATGGCGTTTCTTGGGATAGCATCTTGGTGGAGCCTTCTTGTACTGGCAAGTGTTCCAAAAGCTGTTCAAGCGATAATTGGATTTATTGGTAAATCAGAGCCAATTCAAATGATGCCAGCTATGAAGGCAACCGCCCAAACAAATACGTTTTTTGGATTCCTTTTATCCATTGGAATCTTTATCAGTTATTTCTTTTAAAAACACGATTTTTATGTCGTGTTTTTTCTTTGTCCTCATACATGCACTTTTTTACATTTATGATTTTCGTGTTTATGTAAATAATACATAACAAGATTCGTTACGAAATCATTTTGGAAGGAGTGCTTACAATGTTATCAAATGAGCAATTATCAACCTTCCGTTCACAGTTGATAAACGCAAAAAAAGAGGTTGAAGAACAATTGGATGATGGGGACCACTTTGATTTAGAGAAGGGTCACTGGCATGAATCCATGGGAGAACTCTCCCTTTATGATAATCATCCTGCAGACGAGGGATCTGCATTGTACGAACGAGAAAAAGACATTGCCCTTAATGAACATATAGAAAAACAGTTAAAAGACATTGAATACGCATTGCAAGCGATTGATGAGGGACGTTATGGAAAGTGTGAAAAATGCGGTAAAGACATACCTCTTGATCGTCTAGATGCGATTCCGACCACTACCTATTGTGTGGAACATAGTCCAAACCAGGTCGTTTCCCATAATCGACCAATTGAAGAGGGTGTGTTAATGCCTCCATTCGGCAAGTTTGTTGATGAGGAAGACAATGTAGCTTTTGATGCAGAGGATTCCTGGCAGGATGTTGCAAGGTATGGAACATCTGAATCACCTTCAGATTTTACTGATGCGGTTGATAACTATAATGAAGCATTTATCGAAGCAGATGAAAATGTTGGATATGTTGAGGATTATGAGAACTTTGTTGCAACAGATATCGAAGGAAAAGAAATTATCATCTATCCAAATAACCAGCATGAACAATATGAAGAGGTTCTAGATGAAGAAGGAATTATGACGATGTTCGGTGACCTCCCTCCCTATGAAAAAGAACCCTATACACAAGATGAAGCTGAAGATTAATTTTAGAAAGCAGTGGAATGAGAAACCACTGCTTTTATTTTTAGTTGGCAGGTTGTAAAACAAGCGTATAGCTTTTAATCCTATATCTCTTATCAGTATATGTGATATGGTACTTACCTGTAGTCCAATCAGAAATTTGATCATGATAAAAAGAACTTAATACATGACCGGATTGACCTGGGCCAACCACATTATAGCTTTCACTCATGTTTGATAAATCAATGACTGACCTCCAAGCCGCTCCGTGGGTAATTGCACCTGAATGATGATTAAAGCTTGCAGCTGCAACTGTAATCCCACTCCCACCCATAGGTACAGCTTCATTGTTATTAAATAAATAATTTAACGGTGAAATTGCTGATAATGGATGGTTAAACGGTACCTGATGAAATTTACCCCAGGCCCATTTATTTGGATTATTTCCTTGTTTTTTAACTGCAAAATCTACAGCTCTTTTAAAAGACTCAACTGTTACATGCTCTAAACCGCCAGCTTCAGAAATCCAAATACTTTCATGTCCATTATTTGCATCTCGAATCATTTGGTCAACTATCTGAGATTTTCCTTCAAACAATTTATCAATTTCCTGTGGAACAGATTCCTCAAATAGCACATTTGCAAATTCATCCATCCATTGATGGAATACCAATGGCTCTCCATCTTCTATACTGTCCACAAAATCCCAGTCTTGAAAATCGGCTAATACAGTTTTATCAATTTCTCTTAACTGGTCGAAATTGTTCGATAACACATCTAGAAAAATTGGAACAAACTCTTCAGCCTGCAAATTATGTTGATCAAATTGAAGTTGCAGCAAATCATCTACCGTTAAAATATCTTTACTAGATAAAACATCTTGAATTCGTTGCTGACGGTAAGGCTGTGCCCACGTATTCGTAATGTGATATGGATAGTCGTCTGGCGCGATTTTATTATTTGCTGTTGAAATAAACCCTTCCTTCGGATTCACAACGGTAGGGAGTTCATTCCAAGGAATATACCCTTCCCATTCGTACTCATCTGTCCATCCTGGAACTGGAACGGAACTATCTCCATTTTTTCGAATTGGAATTAACCCGTTTGCCCGGTAAGCGATTGTTCCATCTATAGCGGCAAAAACAAAGTTTTGAGCAGGGGTATGAAAATATGTAAGAGCTTCTTTAAATTCATCCCAATTTCTTGCCTTATTAAACATTAACACGGCCTCTAGCTCAGTCGAAGCATCAAGTGCAGTCCATCTTAATGCTAAAGCTGTTTCCTCTTTGTGGTCATGGGTAAATTCAGAAATAATTGGGCCGTGTCTAGTAACCTGAACCTGATAAGGAATTGCTTCCTCATCCTTTACTTCTATTGTTTCTTCAATAATTGTCGCATCCTCCCATTCCCCCATGTACTCAAACTGATTTGGGTTATTAGGATTCCTTCTTTCAATATATAAATCCTGTACGTCTGGTCCCACATTCGTTACTCCCCAAGCAATATATTCATTACGACCTAATATGATTCCTGGGACACCTGCAAAAATCACACCACTTACATTTACCTCATCGTTTTGCAAATGAGTTTCATACCAAATCGATGGAGTCGCTAATGCTAGATGTGGATCATCCGCTAGAATTGGCATTCCTGATTCTGATTTTTCACCACTAACAACCCAGTTATTACTCCCATTAAACTCATTTGGAAAGGGAGCAGTTGCAATGCTTTTAGAAATATCAATCGAGTTTTCTTTCATTGCTTGTATAACAGTTGCACCGTCTTCAGGGTATGTAGGAAACAACTCTAGCAATTTTTCTTCTGAAACATGCTGTGCCATATAGTAACGGAATGCTTGGCCTTTATAATGTCCACCTAAGTCGTAAGCCATATATTTTCCTATTGTGAGCGAGTCGATTGGACTCCACATGTACGGCTCATATCCTGCTAGTGAAAACTCTACGGGTAGTGTATTCTTCTCGATTGCTTCCTTAATAAAAGCATTAACCCCGTCTGCATAAGATTGAAGCACATCTTTTGCTTCGGTAGAGTAAGCTTCGTATGAGGCTTCAGCAGCTCTTCGTAAACCAAGTGTTCTAAAGTATTTATCCTGGTCCACGAGCGAGGCACCAATCACTTCACTAAGCTCTCCAGAAGCCTGTCTACGACTTAAATCCATTTGAAATAAACGATCCTGCGCCGTAACATATCCTTGCGCAAAATACAGATCATGGGTGTTTTTTGCTACAATATGTGGGACCCCATTATTATCGCGAGTAACTTCAACATCTTCAGTTAAACCCTCAACTTGAATCTGTCCTTCAATCACCGGTAAACTTTTTTTCAAAAATAAATAACCTACTATAATACATGCTAAAAGAAGGAGTATGATAACTATTCCTGTCAGTAATATAACTCTAAAGCGTTTCTTCCTCGGCCATAACTGTCTTTTCACTACGACTTCCGAACTCATATAATCCCCCTTTAAAATACATTATTTCAAGAAAATTCTAAATATATTATAGTATTCTTATCTTAGTTTGTCATTGAGTAGAATTAACATTTTTTTCATTCTCTTAGCATTGTTAAAAGGAAGATACTAATAAATGCCGAATTACTTCATTGTATTTATTTAAATCGAAAGGAAGATAGAAATGAACGCACATGAGATTGAGTATAAACTTTATGGAGACGATATGCAGTTTGTTGAAATCGAATTAGATCCAAGTGAAAGTGTCATTGCGGAAGCAGGTGCTATGATGATGATGGAGGATGGCATTTCGATGGAAACGATTTTTGGCGACGGCTCAGGTTCTTCTGGTGGTGGTCTTCTAGGAAAACTATTAGGGGCAGGGAAAAGAGTTCTAACAGGAGAAAGTTTATTTATGACAGTATTTACTAATAGCAACATGGGCAAAAAACATGTTTCCTTTGCTGCACCCTATCCAGGTAAAATCATTCCTGTTGATTTAAGTTTGCTTGATGGCAAAGTAATTTGCCAAAAGGACGCTTTTTTGTGTGCTGCAAAAGGGGTCTCAGTCGGAATTGATTTCCAACGAAAATTAGGAACTGGATTCTTTGGAGGAGAAGGTTTTATCATGCAGAAATTAGAAGGAGATGGTTTAGCGTTTTTACATGCAGGCGGTACCATACATAAAAAAGAACTCCAACCTGGTGAAATCCTAAGAATCGATACGGGCTGCCTTGTGGGAATGACTAGGGATGTCGATTATAACATCGAGTATGTAGGTAAAATTAAAACAGCCTTTTTTGGGGGTGAAGGTTTATTCTACGCAACTGTTAGAGGCCCTGGAACGGTTTGGGTACAGTCATTACCGTTCAGCCGTCTTGCAGACCGAATCTTTGCGAGTGCGCCAAAAAATGGTGGCAGCACTGGTGAAGGAAGTATTCTAGGAGGTCTCGGTAATCTTCTGAATGGGGATAATAATTAAAAGAATATTTTAAGCAAGAACTGGGAGGATAATAATGGAGGTGTAAAAAGATGACACGAAAAAAAGATGTTGAAGATTTTAACGGTGAAGCTCCATTATTTGATGCGCCAGACGATAAAATCCTTGCTTTTGATATGTTTCGCGGGATATCCCCCGGTATCTTTTCTGATGTTGATTTAGACAACCCAGCCCAAAAAATTGAAGAAGATACCATACCCCAAGATTAGTACACCTGGCAACAGGTGTTTTTTCTTTTTCTTGTGTTTGCGGGTTCGGGATCTCCTATATTAGTTAGCTGTATGACTCGGTTAAACAATAAAAAAACGCCATGAGAAATTCTCATAACGCTTGATGACCCGTACGGGATTCGAACCCGTGTTACCGCCGTGAAAGGGCGGTGTCTTAACCGCTTGACCAACGGGCCAGATTATATAATTTATTTAAAATCAACATGGCGGAGAAGGAGGGATTTGAACCCTCGCGCCGCTTACGCGACCTACACCCTTAGCAGGGGCGCCTCTTCAGCCACTTGAGTACTTCCCCAAAAATGGCTCCGCAGGTAGGACTCGAACCTACGACCGATCGGTTAACAGCCGATAGCTCTACCACTGAGCTACTGCGGAATAACAATATGGTGGGCCTAAATGGACTCGAACCATCGACCTCACGCTTATCAGGCGTGCGCTCTAACCAGCTGAGCTATAGGCCCATTTAGATAAAAAAATGGAGCGGGTGATGAGAATCGAACTCACGACATCAGCTTGGAAGGCTGAGGTTTTACCATTAAACTACACCCGCACATTATGGGGCGGCTGATGGGAATCGAACCCACGAATGTCGGAACCACAATCCGATGCGTTAACCACTTCGCCACAACCGCCATTAACTTTTATAAAATAATAAGGTGGCTCAGGACGGAATCGAACCGCCGACACAAGGATTTTCAGTCCTTTGCTCTACCGACTGAGCTACTGAGCCACAACATATGGCGGTCCCGACCGGGATCGAACCGGCGATCTCCTGCGTGACAGGCAGGCATGTTAACCGCTACACCACGGGACCATTGTACAAACATTTTTCAACAAGACGAATATTATTTTACTATAACATTCAATTCAAGTCAATGATTTTTTTTGGTTGCGGGG